>PLTJ01000086.1 GCA_003164455.1 Acetobacteraceae bacterium | reverse complement strand
ATCGACTTCTTGATCTCGCCGGCATACCGGGTGCCGGCGATGACGATCATCTTCTCGGCGAAGGACAGCGTGATCGAGGTGGAGCTGTTGACGCCGTCGATCACCGGGTCGGCGTGGAAGCGCGGCGCGTGCAGGATGACGTAGTCGGGCGCGAAGCCGGCGAGGTCCGCGTCGGTCGGGTGGATGAAGATGTTGCGGGCGAACAGCGCCTGCCAGGCGCCGGTGGTCACCACCCGCACCCGCAGCCGCCGCGCCGGGTCGGCGCCGGCGTAGAGGTCCTGCACGAACAGGTCCTGGCCTTGCAGGTAGGCCTGCACCCGGCCCTTCAGGATGGTGAACTTCTCCGGCGTCAGCTTCTGGTTGATCGGCCCCCACCAGACGTTGGCGGTGGTCTCGGGATCATCGACCACGAACTTATCCTGGACCGAGCGGCCGGTGTGCGTGCCGGTGTGCACGATCAGCGCGCCGTCGGTCGACAGCGTGCCCTCGCCGCGGCGGATCGCCTGCTCCATCAGGGCGATCGCCGGCAGGTTGCGGAACACGCGCCGGCCGGCGCGCACGCCAGTGCCTTCCAGTGCGGCGATGGTGTCGGCTCTGACAGTCGCGGATTCGAGGTTCGCCGGATCGAGACTCATGGGTCTTTGTGTCCCCTCAGCACGAATGGCACGAAATGCACGCCAATGGCGCCTCTAAACAATAACCTTGGCCCGGTCTATCCCGCGGCGTGGGCGAGCCGGTCCAGTTCGGCCGGGACCTGGCCGGGATCGGCGAGCGGCGCCGGCCAGGGCTGGCGGAGAACCTGCTCGCCAAAGCCAAGATCACAGCCGTCCACGTCGATTCCCACCATCCGCCAGGGCGCGTCCGCACCGTCGCCACCCGCATGGCAGGCTATTAACGCCAGCGTATCTGCAAGGTCTCGGTTACAGCGAGACATGATCTCGGGGGCGGCTTCGGCAACCCCGGCCACGGCCGCCGAATCGGGGGCGAGGTCGGCCTGACGCAAGCGGACCGCGCGGCCGAACCCGGCGACGAACAGGGCCTGCGCCGGACGCATCCGCCAGAGGGAGAAGTCTGCGAAATCCGCATAGCTCGCGGCGTAGGGATGCACCGCCAGCCAGCGTGCCTTCAGCGCCGGATCGGCCTCGGCGGTCGCCAGGCCGGTCAGCGTCAGCCTTGGTGCGGTCTGCGGGTTGGCGCCCTCGGGCGTGCCCACCACCAGCAGCGAGCAGCGGGCATCGGCGCGCAGGTGACGGGTATGGCCGGAGAGCGAGGACAACAACAGCAGCACCGACAGGTCGCCGGCGGTCGCCGGGGTCACCAGGCTGGCGAAAGGCTGGCCGCGGGCGACGGTTGCCAGGGCTGCCGAGCGCGCCGCCCGCAGCAGCTTGCGCGGCGCCCAGCCCAGCGGTTCCGCGGCCGGGGGGGCCTGGTCCGGTGCCATATTTCGTTCACCCTCCATCCTCAATGCGCCACAATCGGCATCCATGTTATCCTGACCGGCGTGCACACGGGCAGCACACCCGCGTGACAAGGTGGAGAAGCAGCACCATGAAGCAGACCATCGCCCTGGTGGACGACGACCGGAACATCCTTACCAGCGTCGCCATGACCCTGGAGCAGGAGGGTTTCCAGGTGCGCACCTACACGGACGGCGAGAGCGCGCTGCAGGGGCTGATCAGCCGGCCGGTCGACCTGGCCGTGCTCGACATCAAGATGCCCCGCATGGACGGCATGGAGTTGCTGCAGCGGNNCGGTCATCTTCCTCACCAGCAAGGACGAGGAGGTGGACGAGGTGATGGGCCTGCGGCTGGGCGCGGACGACTACATCACCAAGCCGTTCAGCCAGCGCCTGCTGCTGGAGCGCATCCGCGCCCTGCTGCGCCGCAACGAGGCCGGCCGCGCCGAGGGCTCCGGCGCCACCCCGGCCGGGGTGATGCTGCGCGGCGAGCTGGTGCTGGACGAGACCAAGCACCAGTGCCTGTGGAAAGGCCGCGACATCCAGTTGACGGTGACGGAATTCCTGCTGGTGAAGGCGCTGGCCACCCGCCCCGGCATGGTGAAGTCGCGCGACCAGTTGATCGATGCCGCCTACGGCGAGAACATCTACGTCGACGACCGCACCATCGACAGCCACGTCAAGCGCGTGCGCAAGAAGTTCCGGGCCACCGACGACAGTTTCAACCAGATCGAGACGCTGTACGGCATCGGCTACCGCTACAAGGATTCCTGACCGGTCATGCCCGACAGCGGCTCCCTGCCTGTTGCGCTGGCCGCGCCGCTGACCGCCCGCAGGCGCCGCCGCCTGCGCCTGGTGCCGCCGCTGCTGCGCCGCATCCTGGTGGTCAACGCGATGCCGCTGGTGCTGCTGCTGGCCGCCCTGCTCTACCTCGACCAGTACCAGGATGGGCTGCTGCAGGCCGAGGTCACCACGCTGCGCGAGCAGGCCCGCATCTTCGCCGGCGCGCTGGGCGAGACCGCGGTGCGCGAGGACGCGGCCGATCACCCGCAGTTGGTGCCCGAGCTGGCCCGTCCCTTGCTGCGCCGGCTGACCGAGCCGACCCCGAACGCCCAGGCCAAGCTGTATGCCCCGGACGGCACCGTGGTGGCCGACAGCCGGGTGCGCGAAGGCACCGGCGGCGCGGTGGTCACCGAGCCGCTGCCGCCGGCGATCGCGCGCGGCCGCCTGGTCGGCACCATCGGCCACATCTACGACCAGATCCTGGTCTTCCTGCCGCACAGCAACCAGATACCGCTGCTCGACACCGGCCCCTCCGCCGCCGGGCCGGACTGGCAGCCCGACGTGCACGAGGAGCTGCGGCTTACCGGCACCAACCAGAGCCGCGAGATGCCGCCCTATATCCGCCGCACCGAGGACAACCGCCTGCTGGTGACGGTGGCCGAGCCGGTGCAGCGCAACCGCGCCACCGCCGGCATCGTGCTGCTGACCCGCGAGGCCCGTGAGGTGGACGACAGCCTGCTTACCGTGCGGCTGTCCATCCTCGGCCTGTTCGCGCTGGCACTGGGGCTGACCGTGATGCTGTCGTGGTATCTGTCGCAAACCATCGCGCGGCCGATCCTGCGGCTGGCCGGGGCCGCCGAACAGATGCGCGAGGGCCGCGGGCGCACCGGCGCGGTGCCGCCGGTATTGCTCAAGCGCCGCGACGAGATCGGCGAACTGGCCGGCGCGCTGTCGGAATCGGCCCGCGCGCTGTGGACCCGGATGGACGCCATCGAGCGCTTTGCCGCCGACGTGGCGCACGAAATCAAGAACCCGCTGACCTCCATCCGCAGCGCCATCGAGACGCTGCGGCGGATCGAGGACGCGGACAAGCAGCGCCACCTGCTCGCCATCATCGCCGAGGACGTCGGCCGGCTCGACCGGCTGATCAGCGACATCAGCGACGCCTCCCGCGTCGATGCCGAACTGTCGCGCGCCGCCACCGAGCCGATCGACGTGGCGCCCATTCTCGCCACCCTGGTGGAGATCAACGAGGCGACCCGCGGCGAGGATGACCCGCGCCTGGAGCTGATCCCCCCCGAGGGCCGGGTCGTCGTGCAGGCGGTCGAAGGGCGGCTGGTGCAGGTGCTGCGCAACCTGATCGGCAACGCGGAGTCGTTCTCGCCGCGCGGCGGGCGCATCCTGCTGCGCGCCCGTGAAGCCGGCACCCAGGTGGAAATCAGCGTCGAGGACGAGGGGCCCGGCATCCCCGAGGACAGGCTGGAGCATATTTTCGACCGGTTCTATTCCGAGCGGCCACAGGGCGAACACTTCGGCCAGCATTCCGGGCTCGGGCTGTCGATCTGCCGGCAGATCGTCGAGGCCCTGAAGGGCCGCATCAGCGCCGAGAACCGCCGCGACGACAGCGGCCGCATCGTCGGCGCCCGCATCATCGTCCGCCTGCCCGCCGCCGCCGGCGGGTGAAGCCTCCGGCGCGACTTCACGAACGCGTGATGGCGGTGTATCAATCGGCAAACACCGTACGCGGAGGCGTGCGGGGAGGCCGGATGAGCCAATCCATGGAGGCCCGTGTCGTCGGCATCGATGCGGTCACGGTATTTGTCGCCACGCAGCACCGCATCGCCGCATTCCGGCGTGACGGGTTGCCAGCGGAATGGTGGCGCACGCTTAAACTCGCAGAGGTGAACCGGCGCGTCGCGGTGTTGGTCGCGCGCAGCGGCGTGCCGGTCGCGACTCCGTTCGAGGCGGTGCCGGTCCTGTCCTGGCCGGGCGACCCGGCAAGCCTGTAACGCCGGGCGCCCACTGGCCGCGCGGCGCGGGAAGGTCACCCATGACGACCGGCGCTGGCGCCTTGTTGGCGGATGGTGCAGAACCGCGCCAGGCCGGCCCGCGGTGGCGCCGGAAGTGCCTGCGCTACGCGCGGGCGCACGGGCATCGGCAACCGGGGGCAAGGATGGCCGGAAGGTCTGCCATATTTGGCGTTTCGCTCGCTGGCTTCGCGGTATTGGCGATGCTGCCGGGCTGTTCGTCCGACTATTCGCCGAACACCTACAATTCCACGGCCGTGCAGCAGGCCAACAAGACCGAGCAGGGCGTCGTGGTCGGGGTGCGCCAGGTCGA
>PLTJ01000038.1:4818-18586 GCA_003164455.1 Acetobacteraceae bacterium | reverse complement strand
GAGTTGTTTGCACAACCGAAATGAGGGGATGATTGAGCTCTGGGGCCTGTTCTTCGGGGGCGTGTTCATGGTCATCCCCGTCGTGGGACATGTCATTGTGCTTGGATATCTGGCCTCCATGGCGATCTCTGCCGTCGAGGGCGCGGTCGTTGTTGGCGGGCTCAGTGTACTTGGCTCGGCGCTTTACAGCATCGGAGTACCAAAGGACAGCGTGATCGCCTACGAGACCGCCCTGAAAGCCGATAGCTTCCTGGTGATGGCGCACGGCGCGTCGAGCGAGATAGTTCGCGCCGAGGCGATTCTCAAAACGACCAACCCGTCACGGCTTGATGTGCATGCAGGCGTGCCAGCGGCGGCGCCGGTGGATTCTCTCGTCCAAGCAGGGGACTGAGGCGGACGGTCGAGCGTGGCGCAAAGGTGCCGAGGCTATACGCAGTTAGAGTAGTTTCCGAGCCTGCCGGTGTCCCGCCAGACCTCTTATATAATCAACTGAGACAGCGAGCGATGTTCGCTGGCGGAAAATTCTCAGGAGATTTCGGACATGACCAAAACCTGGCTCGCAGTAGCGGCCGCCCTGGCAATGATGACAGGGGGCGCTTTCGCGCAAACGGCTTCTTCGAGCACGACCTCAACCCAGTCGACAACGTCAGCCCCCGTTCTGGTGCCGAGCGCCAACAGTGCGAGCAGTAGTCAGCAGACTACCGACAGCAATGGGGTAGTGACTGAAAAGACACAGCACTATACGAACGGCACCACCATTACTCCGTCTGGTGATCTGTCGACGACACGCAGGTCGTCGGAAACGACCACGACCCACTAACCATCCGGCCATTTGGATGCCGCGTAGTCCGGCCTGTCCGGATTGCGTTTCACCGATCGGCCGGAACGCATCGTCCGATGCGCTCCGACAGGCCTATCCGCGTAGGGGCGTGACAATCAGCCACAGAACGGCCGATCCCAACTGCTCAACCCGCTGCTAAGCCAACTCAGGCACTTCAAGATCACACGGTCACACACAAAAGGATCATCACCATGCGCAAGTTCCTCTCGATCACCTTTGCTCTCGCCCTCTTGATCGGCGCGTTGCCGCTGCTCGGGGCCTGCCACACCGCCTCTGGTTTCGGCCACGACGTGTCTGACGCGGGGCACAACGTGTCGCACGACGCCAACGTGCGCTCGCCGTAAGCATCCGGGCGTTGCCCGACGCGCACGGTCGGCGGCCCAACCAAGCAAGGTCGCAAATCAAATGGATAAAGACAGACTGATCGGTGCCGGCAAACAAATGATGGGCTGCGTGAAGCAGGCCGTTGGCAGGTTCGTCGGCGACGCTAAGCTGCAGGTCGACGGCAAGACCGAACAGGTTGCGGGCAAGGTGCAGAACGCCGCCGGCAGCGCGAAGGACACGCTGAAAAGCTAAGGAGTTCGAACCATGCCCACAATCCTTCTCATCATCCTCATCCTGTTGCTCGTCGGGGTGCTGCCGAGTTGGCCCTATAGCTCCGGCTGGGGCTACTTCCCCAGCGGCGGCCTCGGCATGGTGTTGGTTGTCGTGGTGGTGCTGATGCTTGTCGGGCGGCTCTGAGTTCAACCTCAATCACACACACAACCAAAAGGTATCCCCATGCTTACATCCTTTCGGCAGACGGTCCTGGCAACCACAGCCGTCATCGGTCTGAGCGCCTTCGCCTTCGCTGCCATCGCAGCCCCGCCTGCGGCCGGAAACCCCACTGTCGTTGCCCCGGCCGCCACGGCCAGCAGCCCGGCGGTGGCGCCGGCCAAGCCGGCCGTCCGTCACAGCCAGGAGAGCACCGTCGAGCAGCGGATCGCCGATCTGCACGCCAAGCTGAAGATCACGCAGGCGGAACAGCCACAGTGGGAGCCGTTCGCCCAGGTGATGCGCGACAATGCGGTGGCCATCGATCAGGCGTTCCAGCAGCGTGTGAAGGCTCTGCCCACCATGACCGCCGTGGATAATGTCAAGTCCTACGCAGGGATCGGCGCGGAACACGCCCAGGAGATGCAGAAGCTGGTACCGGCCTTCCAGGCTCTGTACGACACCATGTCCGATAGCCAGAAACAGGTCGCGGATCAGGTGTTCCGTGCTGATGCCAATCGCGGTGCACCGGCTAAGCGCAGCTAGGAGGGATCAGATGGCTAATCATATCAGAGACGGTCTTCCTGCTTCCCCGCTTCGTCTTGTGTTGTTCCTCGGCCTAGCCGCTGCGACCCTGGCCGGAGCATTCGCCTTTCCAGCCTATGCCGTGAACACGCCGGCCGCCAGGGGCAGCGAGGCACGGCAGGCGCCTGCAAGCTACCAGGTCGCGTACGACCGAGGCCGAGGCCGAGGGCGGGAGGGTCCTCGCGGCGGTGGCTACCGCGGCGGCGGCGGCTGGGTCGGCGGGCCGGGCTACTACACCGCACCGCCGGTTGTTGTTGAGCCGTATGGCTACTACCAGCAGCCTGCCCCGCTGTTCGACTTAAGTATTCCGCTTGTCATCCGCTGATGGGCTGGTCGTGCGCCGGCCGGAAGGCCGGCGCACGACCATGGTCCGCACACCTCATCCGGTTCGAAGGAACTCCCCATGCGATACCTGAATCTTGCCGCGGTTGCGCTGCTCAGCATGACCGCGATGTCGGCGCTGGCTCAGACGACGCCACCCGGCATGAACCCCGCCACGGGCGCGCGGCCAGGTCACGAACCCGGCGTCGGCGACTCGCTGCCGCTGTCCAACAACGCGAGCAACATCAAGCCCTCCGATACGCGATCGGCCAGCGCGCCCACCCTGCCAAGGTCGGGAATGGGCGCCGATGCGACGGCGCATGACTACTTGACAGCCGCCCGTGCTGCGCTGGTCGCCGGCCGCACAGGGCAGGCGCAGCAATCGTTGGAAATGGCGGAGACACGCGCACTCGGTGGCTCTGTTGCACAGGGCCAGGGCAGCACACCGGACAACGGCCAGCTGGTGTCCCGAATCCGCGATGCGCGTAGCGCTCTGGGCAGTGGCGACAAAACCCGCGCCATGCAGAGCGTCGATCTCGCCTTGTCGAACTGAGGCAGACGCGTTTGTCTTCTGGCGGCCCGCAGCCGCAACACGGCGTGATGGAACCGGCTTCAGGCGATCAGGAGAAACAGCCTGATCGTCTGAAGTTGTTTCAGGTGATGGGGCCCGGCCTGATCACCGGGGCATCGGACGACGACCCGAGCGGCATCGCTACCTACTCGCAGGTCGGCGCCCAGTTCGGTTATGGTCTGGCCTGGACGCTGGTGCTCAGCTACCCGCTGATGGCGGCGATCCAGGAGATCAGCGCCCGCATCGGGCGCGTTACCGGCTTCGGTATCGCCGGTAATCTGCGGCGGCATTATCCGCGCTGGCTGTCCGGCAGTGTCGTGACACTGCTGCTGGTGGCCAACCTGATCAACCTGGGCGCCGATCTCGGTGCCATGGGCGCGGCATTGAAGCTGATGATCCATGGGCCCGCCCTGCTCTACGTCGTGCTGTTTGGCGCGCTCTCCGCCGGGTTGCAGATATTCACCCGCTATGCGCGCTACATTTCTTATCTGAAATATCTTTGCCTGGCGCTGTTCAGCTATGTCATCTGCGCCTTCATGGTGAAGGTGTCATGGTCAGACGTCGGCTGGGCCATCGTTTGGCCGCCGCTATCGTCTGACTCCGCCTACCTGATGGCCGTTACCGCGGTACTCGGGACCACGATCAGCCCTTATCTGTTTTTCTGGCAGGCCGGGCAGGAAGTGGAGGACGGCAAGGAGCGCACCGGCGCCCGGCCGCTGATCCGTGCGCCCGAGCAGGCGCAGAGCGAGTTCCTCCGCATCCGCATCGACACCTATATCGGCATGGCGATCTCCAACATCATCGCCCTGTTCATCGTCATCACCACTGCGGCGACGCTGCACATGCACGGGAAGACCGACATCCAGACCTCCGCGCAGGCAGCCGAGGCATTGCGCGCCGTGGCGGGACCTTTCACTTTCGCGGTGTTCGCCGCCGGCATCATCGGCACCGGCATGCTGACGCTGCCTGTGCTGGCTGGCTCGGCGGCCTACGCGCTGGGCGAGGCGCAGTCCTGGCATGTTGGCCTGGCACGCCGACCGTTGCGCGCCCGCGCGTTCTATATCACCATCGCCGTCGGCATGGTGCTGGGCGTGGCGCTGAACTTCTCGCCCATCGACCCGATCAAGGCGCTCTATTGGAGCGCTGTGCTGAACGGTGTGGTGGCAGTGCCGGTCATGGCCATGATGATGTTTCTGACCATGCGTCCGGCAATCATGGGCCGCTTCACGCTGCCGCGGCCGTTGCAGGCGGTGGGCTGGGTGGCGACTGCCGCCATGGCAGCCACTGTCGCCGCCATGTTCGCGTCGTGGTTGGAATGAGCTCGACCGGGCTGGGTAATTGCGTGCCACGGGGTCTTCGCAGGCGGCTGGTTTGAGTATTTTCCGAGCCTGTCGGCCCCGGCGCTTCCCGCATTATCGTTGAGGATAAACCCGACGGCCGATCGGGCTGCTTGTTCGTGCGAAAGGCATCAAATCCTGGCACCCGCCTGAATCAGGCGAGTGAGGTGCGGCAGATGGCCCTGCGTCTCCGTTGGCGCCGTGTTCCTCGGAAGGCGGCCTGAAAGTCATGGAAGTACGCCTTTGGCCTCACCCCGCCCCTCATTTCTCCGCAGCCGATGGACGCCCGCCATTGCTTTGGTAGCTGTCCTGCTTGGTGGCTATGTTGGCTGGCATCATTTTTCCAGTGCCGGAGCGGCGCCGATCGCAGCCCCCGTTGCTATCCCGGTCACCGTCGCACAGGTGAAGACAAGCGATTTTCCGGTCTATTTGAGTGGACTGGGCACAGTACAGCCTTACGACACCGTTACCCTGAGCAGTCGCGTCGACGGCCAGATCACCAAGGTCGCGTTCAAACAGGGGCAGATGGTCGCGGAAGGCGATATTCTCGTACAGATCGATCCACGGCCATATCAGGCGGCCCTCGATCAGGCGCTCGCGAAGAAGGCGCAGGACGAAGCGAGTCTTGAAGATGCACAGCGCAACCTGCGGCGCTATGGCTCGCTCGAAAAACAGGATTTTGCCTCGCGCCAACAATTCGATACCCAAGGCTCGACGGTCGATCAACTGGTGGCCCAGATCAAAGGCGATCAGGCGACGATCGACAATGCCCAGACGCAGGTCGACTACACGACAATCCGCTCTCCGCTGGCGGGCAAGACGGGATTCCGCCTGGTCGATCCGGGCAACATTGTGCATGCGACCGATACGACCGGGATCGTAACAGTGGTCAAACTGCGCCCGATCTCCGTCGTATTCACGGCACCCGAGGAGGACGTGCCACGGATCAATAAGGCGCTGACTGCGGGCAGCGTGCCGGTGACCGCACTGAGCTCGGATGGAACACAGACGCTGTCGGAGGGAATGCTTGCCCTCGTCAACAATGCGGTTGACCAGGCGAGCGGTACCATCCGCATGAAAGCGACCTTCGAAAACACTGATGGCGCCTTGTGGCCCGGCCTGTCGGTTTCGACACGCCTGCTGGTCGAAACGCTGAAGCAGGTGACGGTCGTGCCCGATGATGCGGTCCAGCACGGGCCGAACGGCCTTTTCGCCTACGTCGTCGGTAATGACAACAAGGTCGGGGCGCAAAATATCACGGTCGGCCAGGAGGATAGCGGCCAGTCGGTCGTCTTGAAGGGTCTGTCTCCCGGCCAGAAAGTGGTGACCGAAGGCCAATACCGATTGCAACAAGGTGCGCTGGTCCAGCCGAGCGAGGCGAGCTCTCCGAGCACGCCTGTGCCGGCCGCACCAACTTCACCGGTCAAGGCGCCCTGATCGTGGCGGGTGGCATTTCCGCGCCGGCAATTCGACATCCTATCGCAACAACGTTGTTGATGGTCGGTATCCTGTTCGGCGGTATCGTTGCCTATCCAAATTTGCCGGTCGCGCCGCTGCCGCAGGTCGATTTCCCGACCATTCAGGTTTCGGCGTCGCTTCCCGGCGCCAGTCCCGACACGATGGCTTCAGCCGTAGCCCAGCCGCTCGAGACGGAATTCGCGCAGATGCCCGGGGTCTCGCAGTTGACGTCGGTAAGCACGCTTGGCTCAACCGCGATCACCATCCAGTTCGACCTCGACCGCGATATCGACGGGGCGGCGGGCGACGTGCAGGCGGCGATCAATGCCGCCAGTGGACAGTTGCCGACGGATCTCCCGAACCCGCCGACCTACCGCAAGGTGAACCCTGCAGATTCGCCGATTCTGATGCTCGCCGCGACCTCCGAAACGCTACCGCTCACCGAAGTCGACGACGATGTCGAGACCAAGCTCGCGCAGCAGATCAGCCAGGTTTCCGGTGTGGCGCAGGTGATCGTCAGCGGTCAGCAGAAGCCTGCAATTCGCATTCAAATTGATCCGGCAAAGCTGGTCGCGAAAGGCTTGTCGCTCGAGGATGTCCGCACGCCACTCTCGGTCGCGACCGTCGACGGCCCAAAGGGAGCAATCAACGGGCCGAAACACTCCTTCACCATCTACACCAACGATCAACTGACGGCCGCGAAGCCCTGGAACGACATCATCGTCGCCTATCGGGACGATGGCGCGCTGCGTGTGCGCGACATCGGGGTTGCGGTTACCGGGCCACAGGATACGACACAGGCCGCCTGGGCCGACGGCAAGCGCGGCGTCTTCCTGATCATCTTCAAGCAGCCCGGCGCAAACGTCATCACGATCGTCGACAAAATCATGGCCGCGCTGCCACACCTGGAGGCGGCCATGCCGCCTGCGATCAAAATCTTCACTTTGAGCGATCGCACGCAGACGATTCGGGCCTCTGTTCAGGACGTGCAGTTCACGCTCATGCTGACCATCGCGCTCGTGGTGATGGTGATCTTCATTTTCCTGCGCAGCCTGTGGGCGACCATCATCCCGAGCATCGCCGTGCCGCTGGCGCTGCTCGGCGCCTGCGCGCTCATGTGGGCGGCTGGCTACAGCCTAGACAACCTTTCGCTGATGGCACTGACGATCTCGGTTGGATTCGTGGTCGACGACGCGATCGTGATGCTCGAAAACATCACCCGTTACATCGAAGCGGGCGAGGAACCGCTTGCCGCTGCGCTGAAGGGATCGCGCGAGATCGCTTTCACTATCGTCTCGATCAGCGTTTCGCTGATCGCAGTGCTGATTCCGCTGCTGCTGATGGGCGGTATCATCGGCCGGCTGTTCCGCGAATTCGCCATGACGCTGTCGATGACCATCGTCGTTTCGGCCGTCGTATCGCTGACCTTGACGCCGATGATGGCTTCCCGCTTTCTTACCTCGGCGAAGGAGGCTCATCACGGCCGCCTCTATGCATTGAGCGAGCGCGGCTTCGGCGCGTTGTTGAAGGGCTATGAGCGCGGCCTTGACCTCGTGCTCGAATTCCGCTTCGTCACGCTGCTCGTTTTCCTCGCGACGCTCGCTCTGTCGGGCTACCTCTTCATGATCATCCCGAAGGGCTTCTTCCCGCAGCAGGATACGGGGATGATCTCTGGCATAGCCCAGGCCGGGCAGGACGTTTCCCCCGCCGACATGCGCCTGCACCTGGAGGCACTCGGCGAGATCGTCCAGAAGGATCCGGCCGTCGCGCATGTGGCGATGTCGGCCGGCGGCTCCGGCAACCCACTCAATACCGGGAAGCTATACATCACATTGAAGCCGCGCAATCAGCGTACGGTGGACGCGGACCAGGTCATTGCTCGCCTGGGTCCGGCGCTTGCCAAGATCGAGGGCGCACAGCTATTCCTTCAGGCCGCACAGGACGTGACAGTCGGCGGACGCGCCTCGCGTACTCAGTATCAGTACACCATGCAGGGTTCCGATCTTGGCGAACTGAACGAATGGGCGCCGAAGATGCTTGCCAAGATGCAGACGTTGCCCGAACTGCGCGATGTCGCCAGTGACCAGCAGACACAGGGAACGGCCTTGACGTTGACCGTCGATCGTGACCACGCCTCGCGCTACGGACTGACGGCGCAGGCGATCGACAATACGCTCTACGATGCCTTCGGTCAGCGTCAGATCGCCCAGTATTTCACCCAGCTTTCGTCCTACGAAGTGATCATGGAAGTTCTGCCGGGCTTGCAGGGCGACATCGGCACGCTCGACAAGATCTTCGTGAAATCGCCGACGACCGGCGGCGAAGTGCCGCTTTCCACGTTCGCGAAATGGACGACGGTGCCAATCCAGCCTCTGTCCATCAGTCATCAAAGCCAGTTTCCGGCGATCACGATCAGCTTCAACCTCGCTTCGGGCACGGCGCTCGGCCAGGCGACCGACGCGGTGGAGCGCGCGCAGAACGAAATGAAACTCCCGGGTACCATCAGCAACAGTTTCCAGGGCAACGCTCAGGCATTCCAGGATTCGCTCTCGACGGTACCGCTGCTGATTCTCGGGGCACTGGTGGTCGTCTACCTGATTCTCGGCGTTCTGTATGAGAGCTTCGTCCATCCGATCACGATTTTGTCGACATTGCCTTCGGCCGGGGTCGGGGCGCTTGCAACGCTGTTATTGTTCGGCTTCGACTTCGACCTAATCGGCGTGGTTGCCATCGTCCTGCTCATCGGCATCGTGAAAAAGAACGGCATCATGCTCGTTGATTTTGCCATCGTCGCCGAACGGGACGAGCATTTGTCGGCCCATGACGCCGTGCGCCGCGCGGCGCTNNACCACCATGGCGGCGATGCTCGGCGCAATACCACTCATGCTTGGGCGGGGTACTGGCTCGGAGCTCAGGCAGCCGCTTGGCTACGCCATGGTCGGCGGTCTCATCGTCAGCCAGGCGCTGACGCTGTTCACGACGCCGGTGATCTATCTCTACCTCGACCAAGTGTCGGATTGGGTCTCAAGCTGGCGCTCGGCCGCGCCGAAGAAGCCGGTGCCGGACAACCCGACCTAGATTTTCGAACAAGTGATAAAGAACAAAAAAAGTTTTTTGCTTTCAAAAAAAATGCTTTTGGTCTGTTCTTCTTTGGAAAAGAGAGCCGAAAAACTTTTGTTCGTTTAGCGGGCTGGTAGCGACCCCTGGGATCGAGGCTGATGCATCAGATCGCCGCACGCGTCAGCACACCGCGTTCCAGGAAGACGTTCGTGATCGGGTGTTCCAAACGCAGGAACTCCGGGGCACGGCGGCCCACAAGGCCACGGGGGCGGGGCAGATCGACGGGCAGGATCTGGTCCACCCGGCCGGGCCGCGGCGACATCACGACGTCCCGATCCGCGAGCAGCACGGCCTCATCCACGCTGTGCGTCACGAAGACGACCGTCATGCGGCGGCGCATCCACATCGCCTCGATGTCAACGCGCATCTGCTGGCGGGTCAGTGCGTCGAGCGCGCCAAATGGCTCGTTCATCAGCAGCAGGCTGGGGTTCATGATGCCAGCGGATTGGGAGCGGACGCTGGACCTGATGAAGCGCTACCAGGATCTGGTGACCACGATGCCGGCCAGTGACTTCTACACGGACGCCTTCCTGCCGGCGTGAATGCGTGCGGGTGACAGAACAAAAGGGATCACGGTGCCACCCCGCCTTCCTGTTCCCCGGTTTCGCCGGAGGGTTTTGCCTTCGTGTTCGACGATGCCCGGCGAAACGCACCCGCCCCGGTCGGTCAGGCCGGCCTGAGCCTGTAGTAGACGATGTTCTTGCGATTCCACGTGTAGGTGACGTGCAGGCTGCCGCCGGCGGCGATGATCGCCGGATAGGAGAACTCGCCCTCGCCGGTCTCGAGATCGAGCAGGCGCGACCATGTCTCGCTGTTGTCCGTGGAACCGACCAGCGACATCGGCTTGGACGCGAAAATGGAGTTCGCCCCTGGGGGTGGACAGATTGAACGATTTGACACCCCGGGCCACCAGCGGCACTCGACGCGCGAGGCACGTTCCGGCGCAATTTCGTTGTTGCCCATTTGCCCCATTTATGTTAGTAGTGCTAACTAGACTGGCTCATGGCTAGCCCGGCGCATGGTTAACATAACAGGTTACGATGGAAGCCGCTGACGAGGCGGCCATTGGCGCCGGAGCACGCCTGTCGTCGATCGCCCCGCGGCGAAGAGCGCCCGGGGACGGGCAACGTCATTGCCAGGAGCACCCTGACTCTTAACGGGACACGATAGACATGAAGCGACTTCTCTTTGCCCTCGCCGCGCTGCTGCCCGCGACGGCTTGGGCGCAGCTGATACCCCTCGGCCTGTCCGGCGACGTGCCGCTGGCACCCGCCTCGGCGCTGACCGCCGAGACCACGCGCGCACAGGCCGCCGAGGCGTTGCTGGCTCCGCTTGCGTCGCCAGTATTCACGGGCAATCCGACTGTCCCGGGCTATCTGACGACATCGGGCGCGGCCGGCACCTACGCGCCGTTGGCATCGCCGGCGCTGATTGGCACGCCCACGGTTCCGACCGCAGCGGCCGGTACCAGCACCACGCAGGCGGCGTCCACGGCGTTTACGACTGGCGCCGTCGCGACAGAAACCACGCGCGCCACGACGGCGGAGGGGCTGAAGGCGCCGCTCGCCTCGCCAGCTTTCTCCGGCACGCCTACGGCCCCGGCCGTCCGCGTCGGCAATCTGACGGGCTGGCCGACCGCGCTGATCCCTACCATCAGTGAGAGCAATGCGACCGCTTCGTCGGTTTCTCCTACAGGGTCGGTTGGCACAATGGGAGTGTGCCGCACGTCTGACGCCATATCGGCCGATTGTCTGGCCGCTATGGGGTTCGCGCTCAACGATAACACCACCACCCCGCACGGTTCCTGGGCTGGTTATTTTGAGAGCCGCCGATATGCCGGCGCGAGCAACGCGATAGATGCCGAGTTCGACATGGTTAATCTCGGCTCAGTGGTGGTGAACACCCCGTGGAGCTTCGCCCCATCCGGGATAAGTCCAGACCTGTGGCTCTCTTGCGGCAGGCCAGACATATCAGGATCGGTCGGCTGCACGGATGCCATCGGGGTCGTGAACAACGGTGCCGTGTTCGAGAAGGGCATCGTATTCGAGCAGAACGCGCTCGATGCGACCCAGGGCGGCATCGCGCCCGGCGGCATCGCCTTCGAGATGGCGAACGGCCAGCAGTTTCATTGGGTCTACAATGACGGCGCTGCCGGGGCGTCCATCACTTCCACCGTGACGAGCGGGGCAAACTACGCGCAGGGGTTGGTGTTCACGAACTCCGGCCTGGAGTATGAGAACAGCGCGGGAACCCCGTTGCTTACCGTCAATACTCTCAACACCGATGTGGACGGGATCACCATTGTTCCGGCCACGGCCGGGGGCACCGAACTGCTTGAGGCAACTGGCTCGGACACGAACATACCCTTGGCCATCAGGTCAAAGGGCGCAGGCCAGATATATCTTCAAGGCGGTGCGAACACGGCGGTTGCTATTGAGACCGCGAACAACACAGCAAACTACCTTGGCTTGTGGGCAGCCACGACAGGCAATGCCCCAGCCATATCTGCTCTAGGCTCTGATACAAATATCAATCTGTCACTTAACGGCAAGGGAACCGGCGCCGTTACGACCGCGACGCCTGCCGCGGGCGACAACAGCACAAAGATAGCCACGACCGCATTTATCGCGGGGGGGCCGGCAAACTATAGCGCGGCGGTTACACAGACCTTCACGTCGTCTGGTTCATGGACGCCTCCTGCAAACGCCAGGCTGCTGCGCATCGTCGCTCAGGGTCAAGGCGGCTGCGGCGGAGCGGGCGGCAGTCTGACATCGCCTTATACCGGGGCTGGCGGCGGCGGCGGCGGTGGCGGCGCGGTGCGCGATACGGGCTGGTTCCCGGCCTCGTCGGTCAGCGGAGCGGCTACAATTACCATTGGCACGCAATGCACCGCCGCGGCGGGTGGCACCGCTGGTGGCAATGGTGGCAATGGCGGGTCTGGCGGGACTGCCCAGGTCGCAATGACCAGTATGCCGACGATCTATGCGTTCGGAGGCGGCGGTGGTGCCGGGGCCGTTGGCGGCGTTGGTAACACGGCGACGGGCGGCGGCGCTGGTGCGGGCACAGCCATGACGGGGAATGCCTCAACGTCAGCAACGGGTGGTGCGGCGTCCAACTGGGGCGGCGCGGCTGGCGGCTCCGGTATAGCCGCTGGCATGGTCACGGTCATGTCGGCGGCTGGCGTAGGCGGTGCAGGCAGCAGTGCGACGGGGGCTGCGGCGTATTCATATCCTACGCAAGGCCAGCCGCAGGGCGGCGCGGCGGGCGGAGGGTGTAGCACTGGAACGCCGGCCATCGGCGGCGAGGTATATATCGTCACAGGCATAAATAATCCGGGTGGCACGGCTGGTGGAACCACGGGTGGCGCTGGGCCGACAGGCGCGTCCGCCGCTAGTTTGCTGGGTGCCATCGGCGGCGCTGGTGGTGGTGGCGGCACGACAACGGGCGGCGTCGGCGGCAACGGTGGCGCGGGTGGCGCTGGCGGCGGCGGCGGTGGCGCCGGTTGTGGCGCCAGCGCGACGGGCGGCGCCGGGGGCGTCGGCGGTGCGGCGCAGGTCATCGTAATGGCCGAATGACCGAACATCGCTTCGGCCCATGTGTCGGCGCAGCACCTCGTATGCGGCACCGGCACATGGGCTGAGGCGGTGTTTGACTATCGCGGCGATGCACCCGGAGTCGCAGAGCCATAACAAGCGTTCGCTCTCCGCGCGGGGGCCAGGGGTTGAAAGACAAGCGCCGCTCAATTGGCCGGTGACCAATCCGCTGGAATGGCGGCCAGTCACACCCTACGATGGTGCGATGGCTGTTCCCATTCCCGCCCTCCTCGAGGACGAACCCACGATCGCCGCGTTGATCGCCGCGCGGCCGTTTCTGTCGATGCACGCCTTGGACGGGCTGGTACTGGAACAGGTGCCGCTCACCCGTATCGCCGAGGTCCTCGGCACGCCGGCCTGGGTGTACTCGGCCGGCGCCATGCGGGCCAGACTGGCCGAGTTGACAGCCGCACTGGCCGGCTTGGCGCATGTTCACTACGCGGTGAAGGCGAACGACCACCTGGCGGTGTTGCATCTGATGGCCGAGGGCGGCGCCGGGGCCGACGTGGTCAGCGAAGGCGAGTTGCGTCGCGCCCGCGCCGCCGGCATACCGGCGAACAACATCGTATTCTCCGGCGTCGGTAAGTCGGCGCGCGAAATCCGGCTGGCCATCGCCGAGGACATTTTCCAGCTCAATATCGAGAGCGCCGAGGAACTCGAGATCGTCTCCGCGCTCGCCGTCTCACTGGGACGCACGACACGGGTGGCGCTGCGCATCAACCCCGACGTCGATGCCGGCACGCACGCCAAGATCACCACCGGCACGGCGGCGAACAAGTTCGGTATTCCCTATGCCGAGGCGGCCGCTGTCTATGCCCGCGCCGCCGCCTTGCCCGGCGTGGAGCCGGTCGGGCTGGCCCTGCATATCGGCAGCCAGATCCTGTCCACCGCGCCGTATCGCGCCGCTTTCGCACGGGCAGCGGAACTGGTGCGGACGCTGCGGGCGCGTGGGTTGGCGGTGCACCGGATGGATTGCGGCGGCGGCCTGGGCATCGGCTACCGCGACGAGCCCGACGCCTCGCCGGTGGCGCTGTCCGGCGCCATCCGTGCCGCCTTTGGCGGGCTGGACCTCGAGCTGATGGTTGAGCCCGGCCGCTGGCTGGTCGGCCCCGCCGGCGTGCTGCTGGCCGAGGTGGTGCTGGTGAAGGGCGGACGCTTCGTCGTGCTGGACGCCGCCATGAACGACTTG
>PLTJ01000038.1:0-4803 GCA_003164455.1 Acetobacteraceae bacterium | reverse complement strand
CGGCGGGCGCGCGGGTGGCCCTGCTCGATGCCGGCGCCTATGGCGCGGTGATGAGCTCCACCTACAATGCCCGGCCGCTGGCGCCGATCGCCTGGGTGGACGGCGATCGTTGGGCTGTTATCCGCGACCGCCAGTTGCATGCCGATCTCTGGGCCGGGGAGCGCCTTGCCGATTTCATGACTTGAGCGGGGGAGCATGATCGCGGAGCCGGCCAAGACCGAGGAAAAGCACGCATTGCTGCTTCATGGCCTGCGCCGGCGGCGCGCTTTGGCCCGCGCGGCGCTGCTGTTCGAGCGGGTCTGGCCGGCGGTCTGGCCGCCGCTGGGGGTGGCCGGGGCCTTCCTGTGTGCCGCCTTGCTCGGCCTGCCCGCCCTCTTGCCGTCGATGCTGCATCTGGTGGCGCTGGTGGCGACCGGGCTGGTCCTTGCGGGGCTGCTGGCGCGCGGTCTGCGGCAAGTGATCCGGCCGAGCGAGGCCGAGGCGGACCGGCGCCTGGAGCGTGCTTCGGGATTGCGCTACCGGCCGCTTGCGGTGCTGCGCGACCGCCCGGCGCTGGCCGGAGCGGAGGGGTTATGGGCCGCGCACGTGGCGCGCGCGGTGGCGCAACTCGGCCGACTGCGCGTCGGCCTGCCCCGGCCCGGGCTGGCGGCGCGCGACCCCCGGGCACTGCGTGGATTGTTGGCGGTGGCGCTGGTTGCCTGCCTGGTGATCGCCGGTGAGGAGGCGCCACTGCGCCTGGCGCGTTCTCTGCGGCCAGCGTGGGTGCCGCCGCCGGCGCCCCCTGCCACGCAGTTGCAGGCCTGGATCACGCCGCCGACCTATACCGGGCTCGCGCCGGTGTTCCTGAAGAACGAAGGCGGGGCGGTGAGCGTGCCGGCCGGCTCGCACCTGACCGTGAGTGTCACCGGCGGCAGCGGCGCGCCGAGCCTGGTCCTGGCCGGCGTGAACCGCCCGTTCCAGGCGTTGGACGGCACCAGCTTTCAGACCGATGTCGCGCTGAATGCCGGTGGGCGGCTGGCGGTGCGGCGCGGCGGCCGGGAGCTCGCGGCCTGGGCGCTCACGGTGGTTGCCGACAGCCCGCCCATGGTGTCCTGGCCGGAACCGCCTGGGCCGGCGCGCGGCGGGGGAGGGGTGCCGCAGACCCGGCTGCCCTGGCAGGTCAGCCACGATTATGGCGTCACCAGCCTGAATGCCGAGCTTCACTTGCGCGACCGGCCGGACGCGCCGGCGTTGGTGGTGCCGATCCCGCTACCCGGCGGCAGTCCGAAATCCGCCAAGGGCGTCCGCGTGCAGGACCTGACCGCGCACCCCTGGGCCGGACTGCCGGTCACCGGGCGGCTGGTGGCGCGCGACGCGCCGGGGCTTGCCGGCACCAGCGCCAAGGCGCGGTTTGTCCTCCCCGAACGCCGGTTCCAGAACCTGGTCGCGCGCGCCCTGATGGAAATTCGCAAACAGCTGGCCCTGAACCCCGACGATCGGGTGACGTCGATCCAGGAGATCGACCAGATCTCGGCGTTGCCCGAGGTATGGGACAACGACACCGGCGGCTTTCTCAACCTGCGGGCCATCGCCTCGCTGCTGCACCGTGGGCCGGACACCGAGGCGGTGGACGAGGCACAGGCGCGCCTGTGGGACCTGGCGATTCACCTGGAGGAAGGCGCCACCGCCCGCACCGCGCAGGCGCTCGATCAGGCACGCCAGGCGTTGCGCGAGGCGCTCGACGCCGGCAAGCGCGGCGAGAAGGTCGACCCGGCCGAGCTCGACCGCCGCATGAAGGCGGTGCAGGAAGCGTTGCAGAATCACCTGCAGGCCCTGGCCGAGGCGGCGCGGCGCAACCCCGATTCCCAGCAGTTCGATCCCGACGCCCACCCGTTGGACGCTCGCGACATGCAACGTCTGGCCGAGCAGATGCGCGAGGCCGCGCAGGCCGGCGACATGGGCGCGGCGCGCGACAAGCTGGCGGAGCTGGAGCAGATGCTGGACGAACTGAAGAACGTTCGCCCCGAGCAAGGCCGCATGACCGAGCGTGAACGCCAGCGGGCCCAGCAGCGCCAGCGCGGCCAGCAGCAGATGAATGCGCTGCAGGACGTCGTGCAGCGCCTGGGCACGCTGCTGGATCATGCCGAGAGCCGCGCGCCGCCGCTCGAGCGCGGGTTGCGGCTGCCATGAGGGGGGCTTTCCGGTGGGGCCTGATCGCCGCGCTGGCAGCCACGCCGGCGCTGGCCCAGGCGCCGGTGCCGCCCGCCGCCGCGTCCTCGCCTGCTCTGGGCGCGTCCGTCGAGCGCCAGGGCGACGCCCGCACCGAGCAGGCGCTGCGCCGCGTGTTGGGCGTGCTGATGGGGCAATACGGCGACCTGACGGGCAAGGTGCCGGAAAGCCTGAACGACGCCGACATCGCCATGCGCAACGCCGTACAGGCATTGGACGCCGGCGATGATACCGCCGCCGCGGCTGCCATCCAGAAGGCAATCGCGGCGTTGCAGAAGGGCGGCCGGTCAATGAGCCAGCAATTGACCCAACAATTCGGCCGCCAGCCCGGCCAGGGAGACGACGCGGAAGGCGACGAGGGCGACCAGGGCGACGACGGTACCGGCCAGATGAGCGGCGAGCAGGACGGGCGCGGACGCGGCCCGCAGGACAGCCGCAACGGGGGCTGGGACGGCCGTCGCTCCGCCGACCGCCGCGACCCGCTCGGCCGGCCGCTGCACGAGGACGGCACCGGTCAGAGCCCGGATGAGAGTGGCGTGCGCGTGCCCGAGCAGATGGAGCAAGCGCGCTCGCGCGCCATCCAGGAGGAGCTGCGCCGCCGTGAAGCCGAGAAGACCCGGCCGCAGCCGGAGCTCGACTACCTCGACCGGCTGCTGCAACAGTTCTGACCGGCCGGGGGGCCTCGGCGCGGCCTACACGTCCAGGTTCGCCACCTTCAGCGCATTGCCGACGATGAATTCGCGGCGCGGTTCGACCACGTCGCCCATCAAGGTGGAAAAAACCTGGCCGGCATCGTCGACGTCGCCCACCTTCACCTGCAGCAGCGTACGCGCCACCGGATCGAGCGTCGTTTTCCAGAGCTGATCGGGGTTCATCTCGCCCAACCCCTTGAAACGCTGGACGGTCAGGCCGCGCCGGCCCTGCGCCAGGATGCGGTCAAACGCACTGGCCGGCCCGGCCACCGACGACTCGTCGCGGTCGAGCTTCAACGCCGCCGGATCGCCGAATCGCTTCTGCAACGCACCCGCCCGCTCCGCCAGCCAGCGCGCATCGGCACTGCGCAGCGCCGCCATGTCCAGCGTGTGCAACTCAGCCACACCCCGCACCGTGCGCGCCAGCGTCAGTCCGTGCGCATCGGCCACCACTTTCCAGCCCCGCTCCGCCGGCAGCGACACCGCGTCCAGGCGCCGCACCAGTATCTGCGCGGCTGCCGTGGCACGCTCGACGTCTGGTGTCACCGCACCGGCAATCGCCGCCTGCTCCAGCAGTGCCACCGGGATGATCGACGACAGCCGGCGCAGCCGTACCGACGCCTCGCGCAGCCACGCCGCCTCCTCCTGCAACTCCGGTCCCTGCAAAACGCGCCCGTCGGCATAGCTCAGCCGCGCCTCGCCGAGCACCTTGTCGAGCAGGAACCGCTCCAGCGCGGCATCGTCCTTCAGGTAGCGTTCGTCGCTGCCGCGCTTGGCCCGATACAGCGGGGGCTGGGCGATATACAGATGGCCGCGCTCGATCAGATCCGGCATCTGGCGGAAGAAGAAGGTCAGCAGCAGCGTGCGGATATGCGAGCCGTCCACGTCGGCATCCGTCATGATGACGATGCGGTGATAGCGCAGCTTGGCCACGTCGAAGCCGCCCTGTTCCGCTTCCGCCCGGCCGATGCCCGCCCCCAGAGCGGTAATCAGCGTGCCGATCTCGACACTGCCCAGCATACGGTCGAAACGGGCGCGCTCGACATTCAGGATCTTGCCTTTCAGCGGCAGGATCGCCTGGAACTTGCGGTCGCGGCCCTGCTTGGCCGAGCCGCCGGCGCTTTCGCCCTCGACGATGAACATCTCGCACTTCGTGGGATCGCGTTCCTGGCAGTCCGCCAGCTTGCCAGGGAGAGTGGAGACGTCGAGCACACCCTTGCGCCGGGTGAGCTCGCGCGCGCGGCGCGCCGCCTCGCGCGCGGCGGCGGCGTCCATCACCTTCTGGATGATGCCCTTGGCTTCCTTCGGGTGGGTCTCGAACCAATGCCCGACCGCATCGGCGACCACCATCTGCACCGCCGGCTGCACCTCGGAACTGACCAGTTTTTCCTTGGTTTGCGACGAGAATTTCGGATCCGGCACCTTGACCGACAGCACCGCGGTCATGCCCTCGCGCATGTCGTCGCCAACCAGGGACAGGCTGTCCTTCTTGCCCATCCCTTCGGCGTATTTGGTCACCGCGCGNNCAGCGCGAACTCCACCCGGATGCCGCTGCCGTTCGCCTCGGCGGAGGTCTGGATGGGCGGCGTGAACACCGGCGTCTTGGCACGGTCGAGCCAGGCGACGAACGCCACCAGGCCGCCTTCATAGTGGAACCGCACCTCGCTCGCCGGCGCATGGCGCTCGTCGCGCAGCAGAATCAGCAGCCCCGAGTTGAGGAAGGCCAGTTCACGCAGCCGGCGCTCCAGCAACGCGATGTCGAACTCGACCTGGGTGAACGTGTCGGTGCTCGGCTTGAACGTCACCTCGGTGCCGTTGGGCTGGGTCTGCGGCCCCACCCGCACCAGCGGCGCCTCGGCATCGCCGTGGCGGAACCGAATGAAGTGCTCGGCGTCGTCGCGCC
>PLTJ01000002.1 GCA_003164455.1 Acetobacteraceae bacterium | reverse complement strand
GCGGCTGGGCGTCGCGCGGCATCGGAATTCCGCGGCGGCGGCATAGCATCTGCGCAAACCCCGAGCAATCGTAGCCGAAGCTCGAGGTTCCGCCCCACGTGTACGGCAGTCCCAGGAAGCGCTTGCTGAACTCGATCATCTCGGGGATGCCGAGCGGCTTCGCGTCGAAAGCCACGTCGCCGGCCTGCACCCAGCCCGCGCGGCCGTCGGGCAGCCGGACCTGCAGCCAACGCTCCTGGCCGGACGGCTCGGCCACCACTTCCAGCCGGCTCTCGAACGGTACCGTGACCAGCGGCGCGTGCGCCGTCACGCTGCGCTCGCGATAGATGTGCGCGAACAGGCTCGCAATCTCGGCCACGCGCCCGCTCGCGGCATAGGACTTTCCCGGCAGCAGTGCGCTCAGCGGCGTCCAGCCGGTGTAGTCGTCTGCCGTGCGTATGCGCGCCCAGCCCTCCTGCCGCTCCACCAGCCCCACATTCGAGCCGTAGATCGCTTGCGACACCACGTCGGCGTCTTCGCTCGGCTGGGAGTACATGTTGGCTACCGGTAGCAGCACCACCGCATTCGGCAACGCTGCCGCGAACAGTGCTATGATCGCAATCCCAGGCATGGTTCTTCTCTCAGCGTACCGCAGCCGGGCCGTACCCATGCTGGAGCGCGACCCATCAGCGATAGGATATATAGAGCCATCTTATGCAACTGTCTAACTGTTACAACCCTGTATCGATCCTCATCCTTTCACTCGCTTTCGCGGGCCCTTCCGCGGCTGCTGCGCCGGACCGTATCACGCGTCCGGTCAATCTCAACCAAACCAGAGCCCTGAGTGGGCATCTGCGGAGCCTGGCTCAACCGCAGTTCGACCGTGGCCCGGTCGATCCCGCCCTGCATATGGATTACATGCTGCTGGTGGTCCAGCCTTCGGCCGCGCAGCAGGCGGAACTCGACGGTTTGTTGGCCGGCCAGCAGAATCCCTCCTCGTCCCTGTATCACCAGTGGCTCACACCGGAGGAGTTCGGCAATCGCTTCGGATTAAGCCCCGCCGATCACTCGAAGGTAGTCGCCTGGCTGACCTCCCAGGGCTTGGCTGTGAAGGAAAGCGGCCGCGGCCGCAACTGGATCGCTTTCAGCGGCGACGCCGGCCAGGTATCCCGAGCCCTGCAAACGCCCATCGATCGCTTTCAAGCCGGCGGCCAAACGCATTACGCCAACACCGTCGATCCGTCGGTGCCCGAAGCCCTGGCGGACGTCATCGGAGGGTTCATCGGGCTCGACGATTTCCATCTCCAGTCATTCGTCCGGCGCGTTTCGCCCGACTACAATTCGGGCTCCTCCCACTATCTGGCGCCGGCAGACTTCGCCACCATCTACGATATCGGGCCGCTGTATCAGGCCGGCATCGACGGCACCGGCCAGAACATCGCCGTGGTGGGCGAATCCGACGTTCCGATCTCCGACATTCGCTCGTTCCGCACCCGCTTTGGCCTCCCCGCCAACGACCCCAAGATGGTTCTGTATGGCGGCGCCGACCCCGGCTACACCAGCTCCCAGATCGAAGGCGATCTGGATCTGGAATGGGCCGGCGCTGTCGCGCCCAAAGCCACCATCTATTACATCTACGGCGCCGACGCCCTTACCGCTATCGTGGCAGCCGTAAGCCTGAACGTCGCGCCTCTCATCACCGTCAGTTACGGAGGCTGCGAAATTGGCTGGCGGCTCGGTTACTGGCGTACCATCGCGCAGCAGGCCAACGCCCAGGGCATCACCATCCTCAACTCGTCGGGCGATTCCGGTGCGGCCGGGTGTGATCCGCAGGGAGACATGCCGTTCGCGGCAGCGGGCCGCATGGTCGATTTTCCAGCCGTCCTGCCGGAGGTCACCGCCGTCGGAGGAACCCAATTCGTGGAAGGGACGGGCACCTACTGGGCGTCCACGAACTCCTCCAGTCTCGGCTCGGCCCTGTCTTATATTCCGGAAGCCGCCTGGAACGAGTCCGGGTCGGCGGGGCTGGGTTCCAGTGGCGGCGGCGCCAGCCTGCTCTATGCCAAGCCCGTATGGCAGACCGGGCCCGGCGTGCCCAACGATAACGCCCGCGACGTGCCGGATATCGCGCTCAGCGCGGCCGGACACGATGCCTACAGCGTCACTTACAGCGGATCCAACATCCTGGTCTACGGCACGTCGGCATCGTCGCCCTCCATGGCCGGCATCCTGGCCCTCCTCAGCCACTACCAGGTGAGCAAGGGGTTCCAGAAGCAGCCGGGGCTCGGGAACATCAACCCGCAACTCTACCGGCTGGCGCAAAGCGCGCCCTCGGCCTTTCACGATATCACCGCCGGCAGCAACGTCGTCAACTGTGCGCAGGGCAGCCCGGATTGCCTCACCGGTTCGTTCGGCTACCAGGCCGGCCCGGGCTACGACCTGGCGGCCGGCCTGGGATCCGTGGACGCCAACAACCTGGTCACCCTGTGGAATACCGGCACCGACGCCGTGACGGTTTCGCTTTATGTGAACACGGCCAAGGCGACGCTAAACGACACCGTGGGCATGACCGCCACCGTCGCCGCGGCCACCGCGACCGGCACGCCCACAGGCACGGTCGATTTCGGCGTCAACGGCGTGAAGCTCGGCTCGTCGCCGCTCCGTCCCATCGGCGGCCAGCAGGAGGCCGACCTCTTCTTCCCCGCCTACCTGATGGGGAGCACCGGTACCTTCACACTGGTGGCGCAATACCCCGGCGACACCGCATTCAGCGGCGGGGGCGCCACCAAGAGCATCCAGGTCACGGTGCCCTCGGGCGCGGCCGCCATCGTGCCTTCGGCCCCCGACACCGTGTGGCCGTCGCCTCCCGACGCGCAGGGTCTGAGCTGGCAGA
>PLTJ01000223.1 GCA_003164455.1 Acetobacteraceae bacterium | reverse complement strand
GGGCGGCGGCTGGGCTGGACGTAGGCGGCGGCCCAGGGGCGGCGGCCAAGCGCACGCAGCGTGGTGGCGGGGTGGAAGGTGCCGGCACCCATCTCGACATCGTAGGGTTGCAGAATCAGGCAGCCCTGGTCCGACCAGTAGGTGTGCAGGCGCAGAATCACGTCCTGGAAGCTCGGCGGCGCCGAGTCGGGGTGGTGGGGCAGAAGAGGGTCCATTGTTTCCCGATGTTTCCCGGCCGGCAGTCGTAAGGCGGCGCACCATAGGGGGCGGACCGACCTGCAACAAGGGCGTGCTGCCGGGGCCGGCCATGCGCCGCGGGTGGATCGGGCGGGGCCGCCATTCTTTCCTCGCGACGCCCCGGTTGTCTGTCGCGAGTTTCACTTGAAGCCGTCCCGGGGCTGGGCCACATGGCCGGATGTCGGCGACACGCGCCGGCATCGTGAGGCAGCAGAGTTCGGCTAGAGGAGTCTCGGAGAGACCCAATGACCAACGAGGAACGCGACCTCATCACAGGTTTCATCCAGCGGGTCGGTGGCGCCCTGCCCGGGGGCGGGTTCGTCGCCGGCGTCGGGCAAGCTGGCCCGCCGCCGCTGCCGCCGATCGACCAGGAGGCAGATGCGCTGATCGCCGGCCTGTTCGCCCACTGTCCTGAGGCCCGCTACCGCATCACCCAGATGGCATTCGTGCAGGAGCACGCGCTGGTCGAGGCGCAGAACCGCATGCAGCGATTGGAGTGGGAGCTGCAGCAGGCCCGCCAGCAGGCGCCGGCCGCGCCAGCGGCGGCCGCTGCCTCGCCCTGGGGCCAGCCGCCCCAACAGCAGCCGCAATCGCGTGGCCTGTTCGGCAGCCTGTTCGGCGGCGGACCGCGCCAGGCGCCACCGCAACCGGCCCAATACGCGCCGCCCCAGTACATGCCGCCCCCACCGCCGCAATACGCGCCCGGCTACAGCCCGGGCATGTTCCAGCCGCGTGGATCGGGCTTCCTGGGCAGCGCCCTGACCACGGTGGCCGGCGTCGCCGGCGGGATGGTGGCCGGCAATATGCTGATAAACCTGTTCTCCGGCGGCCATGGCGGCATGGGCTATCCGATGGCTGGCACCGGCGGCGGGTTCATGCCTGTGCAGCCCGCCAGCCCCTGGGCAGCGCCGGCCGCCGACCCCTATGACGTCGGCGGAGCAGACAAGGGTGCGGCAGACAGCTCCGGCTGGACCAACGCCGATCCGGGCGGCGCGCAGCAGCCGGCCCCCGATCCGAGCGACTGGGACAACCAGCAGAGCACCGACGCCAGCGGCTGGACCGATCCCGGCAGCGATACCCCGGATCTCGGTGGCGGCAGCGGCGACTGGAGCTGATCGCGCGGGCTTGCCGCTTACGGCAGTCTCATCCAGGACGGCACGCGTGTGGCGAGCCGCGCCTCCCCACACGCAAGCGCGCCGGAGCGCAGCGCGTCCAGGCGCAGCACCGCGAGCCCCGCCGCGCCGTAACCGCTGCGCATGGTGCCGACCTCCTGGCCGTCGCGCCGTATCGGGGTCCCGGGGTCGGGCAGCGGACCATCGACCGTGACCGGTACCAGCCGGCGTTTGACCAGACCGCGGTACTTGGTGCGGGCGGTCAGTTCCTGCCCCATGTAGCAGCCCTTGGACCAGGAGACGCCGTTCAACTCGTCGAATCCGGCCTCCAGCAGCACCGTCTTGTCGACCTCCAGGTCACCGGCGTCCGGCAGTCCCAGGGCGATGCGGTGCACGTCCCAGTCCACCGGCGTGGCGTTGGCGGGCAGCGGCACCGGGGAAAGAATCCGCCAGCCCGCCTCGGGCAGGCGCGGGTCCGGAGCGGCGATGGTACCGGACGGCAGGTCGGGCGTGCCGTCCCAGGCAACGTGGATGGAAAGCTGATCGGAGGCATCGTGCACCGTCGCCCTGGAGCGGAGACGAAACCGCGACAGCCCCGCGACCAGCGTCGGCACATCGGTGCGAAGGCAATCGAGCAGCAACCGGTCGCCATCGGCGAGAATGAAAAAATCAGACCGCCACTTGCCCTGCGGGGACAGCAAGGCGGTCCACACCGCGATGCCCGGGACGGCCAGGGTCACGTCGTTCGACACCAGGCCCTGCAAGAAGGGCACGCGATCCTCGCCCGCCACCGCGATCACGCCGCGGTCGGGCAGTTGGGCCAATCGGGTCATCACACGGAGTTGGGGGTGTCCGACAGCGCTGGCAAGACATCGTCGTCCGCCGGTGCTATCCACCCGTCCGCATGGCCCGTTTCTCCGCCGAGTCCTCCTGATGTGCGGTATTGCCGGCATTCTGTCCGCGTCCGGGGCGGCTCCGCCCGAGACAAGCGTGCTGGAGGGGCTGGCGCACGCGCTCGCCCATCGCGGCCCGGATGGTTCCGGCCACGCCGTGGTCGGCCGTATCGCCCTGGTGCATACGCGGCTCGCCATCATCGACCTAGCCGGCGGCGACCAGCCGTTGTTCGCCGGCTCGGCGGCGCTGGTGGGCAATGGCGAGATCTATAACTACCGCGAGTTGCGCCGCGACATGCCCGGCGTGCGCTTCACCACCGACAGCGACAACGAGCCGCCGCTGCACCTGTGGCTGCGCGAGGGCGCCGGCTTCGCCCACCACCTGCGTGGCATGTACGGCATCGCCATCCACGACCGCGCCGCCCGCACGGTAACGCTGGCGCGCGATCCGTTCGGCATCAAGCCGCTCTACACCGCCCAGACCGCCACCGGCCTGGCCTTCGCCTCGGAGCCGCGGGCGCTGCTGGAGGCCGGCATCGTGCCACGGGCGCTGCGTCAAGCCGCCCGCGACGAATTGCTGCAGATCCAGTTCACCAC
>PLTJ01000063.1 GCA_003164455.1 Acetobacteraceae bacterium | reverse complement strand
AGCCGACCAGCATGATCGGCAGGCTGGTCGCCAGCGACAGGCTGCCGGCCACGCGGATATCGACGCCGAACAGCAATACCAGCGTCGGGATCAGCAACTCCCCGCCGGCGACGCCGAGCAGGGCGGCGACGATGCCGATGGCGAAGCCGGCGATGACGCCGGCGACGGCTTGCGCGGCCCCGGTCAGCAGCGCGCCCGAACCGGTGGCGCCGTGACCCAGCAGCAGAACGACCGCGATCAGCGCCAGCATGACGGCGATCACCCGGGTGAGGTTTCCCGGCTTCTGCCGCGTCGCCCAGCCCGCGCCGAGCCAGGCGCCGATCAGGCCGCCCGCCAACAGGTTGACGATGATCGGCCAATGCGCGGCAACCGCACCGAACGGCACCGTCCCGGCACGGAACGGCAGCGCCGAGGCGACGACGACAAGGCTCATGGCCTTGTTGAGAATGATCGCCTCGAGGGCGGCGAACCGGAACAGCCCGATCAGCAGCGGCAGACGGAATTCCGCCCCGCCGAGACCGATCAACCCGCCGATCGCGCCAATCAGCGCGCCGCCGCCGAAGGCGGCAGCCAAGTTCCGCGACGACGCGGACGGCAGGGACAGCGCAACCATGACAACGCCGATCGATATAGCCTGACGACTATATCGATCGGCGTCACGGAAAGCTATGCCTTTGGCGCCGGCTCCACTGCCGCCAACGCCGCCAGTGCGTGCAGTTCGGCACTAACCGCCGCCTCCGCGCGGCCCTGCAGGCGACGATAGAGTGTGAGCACCGTTCGGCCGGTCTCGGTGAGCGTGGCACCGCCGCCGCCGCGCCCCCCTTTGCTCGAGGTGACGAGCGGGGTGCGGAAATAACCGTTGAGCGTGTCGATCAGGTACCACGCACGCTTGTAGCTCATGCCCATCCGGCGCCCGGCCGCCGCGATCGAGCCGGTTTCCACGATGCCTTCCAACAGTTCGGCTTTGCCCGCGCCGAGCATGGTTTCAGGGCCGAGTACGGCACGCAGGGTGATGAACGGATAATCGGGCATGAGCGGTCCCCCCCATGCCGATGCTATGAGGTTCGGCCGGCGCCGTCATCTTGATCCGCCGCCGCCGGCCGCCAGGTCAGGCGATGTTGACGGCACGCTCGTAGACATACGGGGCGGAGGACGTGGACAGCGGCAGCGACGGCAGGGCGGCGCGTGCGGACGGCTCGCGGATCATGTAGCCGCGGCCCCATACCGTGCCGATCAGATTGTCGGCGCCGGCACGCGCCAGCTTCTTGCGCAGCTTGCAGATGAAAACGTCGATGATCTTCATCTCTGGTTCGTCCATGCCGCCATAGAGATGGTTCAGGAAAGCCTCCTTGGTCAGGACCATCCCCTTGCGCAGCACGAGCAACTCCAGGATCGCGTATTCCTTGCCGGTCAGGTGGACCTGCCCGCCGTCCACCAGGACGTCGCGGCTGTCCAGGTTGAGTTGCAGGTTGCCGACGCGCAGGGCGGGCTGGCTGAAGCCCTTGCTGCGGCGGACCACCGCCTGCATGCGGGCGATCAACTCGGCCTTGTCGAAGGGCTTGGTGAGGAAGTCGTCGGCGCCAAGAGCCAGACCCTTCACCTTCGCCTGCGGCCGGGTCAGGCCGGACAGGATCAGCACCGGCACTTCGATGCGGGCGGAACGCATCCGGCGGACGACGTCATAGCCCTCCATGTCGGGCAACATGAGGTCGAGCACGACGATGTCGTAGTCGTAATGGTGGACCAGTTCGAGCGCCTCCTCGCCGGTGTCGGCGTGGTCCACGACGGAGCCGCCGGAGCGCAGCATGAGGGCCAGACCGCGAGCCGAGGCAAGGTCGTCTTCAACCAGGAGGACGCGCATTGGTAAATGCCTTCTGCTATCTTCGGTTGCAGAAATACCACCTTAACGCGAACCTAGCCATGATTTTTTCACCTTATGCGAGTATCTTTCACGAAACGAGACGGAACAAAGGATGAATTCAGAGCGATTGGCGGGCACGGGCATGTTATTAATTATGAAAGTCTGTTAATGAGACACACTCCCCTGGCCCAGCGCGGCGGCGCCGCCCTGGCCGCCCTGCACGACCTGTCGGCGGTCCGGCTGGAGGGCCGCGTCGCCGGCGTCTCCGGTCTCGCCGTCGAGGTCGGCGGCCTGTCGCACCACCTCTCGGTCGGCGACCGGATCGCGCTGCGCAGTCGCCACGGCCATGACGTGCCGGCCGAAATCGTCGGCTTCCGCGGCGGGCTCGCGCAGGCCATGACCTACGGGCCGGCAGAGGGACTCGGCCCCGGCAGCGCCGCGCTGGCCGCCATGCCCACCGCGGGAACGGCCCAGGGCGCGGCGCTCGCGGTCGCCGACGGCTGGATCGGCCGCATCATCGACCCGCTCGGCCGCCCCTTGGACGGGCGCGGCAAGCTGCCGCACGGGCCGGCGCTGATGCCCGTCCGCGCCCCCCCGCCGCCAGCCACAAGGCGCGCCCGGTTGGGCGAGCGGCTCGATCTCGGGGTGCGCGTGCTCAACACCTTCGCCACCTGCC
>PLTJ01000195.1 GCA_003164455.1 Acetobacteraceae bacterium | reverse complement strand
CCGCCGCTCTATATCGGCCTGCTTCTGGGCGTGCCCTATGCGTGGCCGCTGCGCCACCTGCTGGTGCCGCTGCTGCTGATGGCGCTCCCGCTGCTGGCGGGCTTCTGGGTGGTCGACCGGCATCGCGCGAAAGCCGAGCCACCGCCGCCGCCGGCGCGACGGCTGCGTCTGCGCGGCCACGTCAATCTGCTGCTGCTGGGCGTGGTGATCGCCGGCGTGCTGGCGCAGGACTGGTGGCAGCCGGGCACGGTCACGCTGTTCGGGGTGAGCCTCGGCATCGAGCGGCTGGCGGGGATGGCGGTCTTCGGCGCCGTGGTGGCGCTCTCCGCCGCGCTGACGCCGCGGGCGGTGCATGAAGCCAACATGTTCAGTTGGACGCCGATCCTGGAGGTTGCCAAGCTGTTCGCGGCGATCTTCATCACCATCACCCCGGCCCTGGCCATGTTGCAGGCGGCCGATCACGGGCCGCTCGCGCCGCTGCTGCGCCTGACCACCGATGTGCTGGGGCGGCCCAACCCGATCGCCTATTTCTGGCTGGCCGGGACGCTGTCGGCGTTTCTCGACAATGCGCCGACGTATCTGGTGTTCTTCCAGATCGCCGGGAACGACGCTGGGCAGCTGACCGGAACGCTGTCGGCCACGCTGGCGGCGCTGTCCGCCGGGGCGGTGATGTTCGGGGCGCTTACGTATATCGGCAACGCGCCGAACCTGCTGGTGCGCAGCGTGGCCGCGCATCGGGGCGTGCGCATGCCGGGGTTTTTCGGCTACATGGCAATCTCCTGCGCCCTGCTGCTGCCGCTGTTTGCCATGCTGACGTTGTTGTTCTTCCGCTGACGGAGAGCCCGCCATGACCTATCTGGTTGCCGACGATCAGCCCGGCGAGCCCGCCGGCGTCCGCTTCGCGCGGCTGCTGGAACGGCCGGAGATTGTGCAGATCCCCGGCGCCCACAACGGCCTGGCCGCCTTGCAGGCGCGGGCGGCCGGGTTCGCGGCGCTCTACCTGTCCGGCGCGGCGATGAGCGCCTCGATGGGTCTGCCCGATCTGGGCGTGATTACGGTGGACGAGGTTTCCTTCTTCGTTCGCCAGGTCGCCCGTGCCTCCGGCTTGCCCGTGCTGGTGGACGGCGACACCGGCTACGGCGAGGCGCTGAACGTGATGCACATGGTCCGGTGCTTTGAGGACGCCGGCGCCGGCGCGGTGCACATCGAGGACCAGCTGCTGCCGAAGAAATGCGGCCACCTGAACGACAAGAAGCTGGCCGATGCGCGCGACATGGCGGCCAAGGTAGCGGCGGCGCGGAAGGCGCGGCGGCACCTGTTCATCATCGCCCGCACCGACGCCGCCGCCAGCGAGGGCATCGACGGCGCGGTGGCCCGCGCGACGCTTTATCTGGAGGCCGGCGCGGACGCGATTTTCCCCGAGGCGCTGACAACCCGGGACATGTTCGTCGCCTTTGCGCGCCGCATGCGCGGAACAAAACTGCTGGCCAACATGACCGAATTCGGCCGCACGCCGTTCTTTACCGCCGCCGAGTTCCAGGAGATGGGCTACCGCATGGTGATCTGGCCGGTGTCCTCGTTGCGCGTCGCGGCGAAGGCGCAGGAGGAACTGTACGCCTCCATCCGCGCCAACGGCGGGGCGCACAAGATGGTCGATCGCATGCAGACCCGCGCCGAGCTGTACGCCGCCATCGGCTACCATGAGTACGAGGCGCTGGACACATCCATCGTAACGACGGTGATCCCCACGGCGATGCCGCAGACCGCCGGGTGAAGGCGCACTGGTCGACAACACGCGTCTGGCCGTGGTTCGGCCAGGCGGCTACAACGGCACGGCCGGCCGTCGCCTGGCCGTGGAGGAGAGGCTGCCCGTATGACCCGTCGCTCGCTGTTCGCCGCCCTGCTTGCCGGCTCGCTGCTGGCCTTGCCGGCGGCGGCGCAAACCGGCCCGCAGCCGGAATTGCCGAAAGAACAACTGGTGATCGTCACCCACGACGGCACCCGCCATGTCTTTGCGGTCGAGATGGCGCTGACCATGGACCAGCAGGTCACCGGCCTGATGTTCCGCACCAGCGTGCCGGCGGATGGCGGCATGCTGTTCGACTGGGGCACGCCGCGCGAAAGCCAGATGTGGATGCGCAACACGGTGTCGAGCCTGGACATGCTGTTCATCAACGCCGATGGCAGCATCCGCAGCATCGCCGAGCACACGGTGCCGCAGAGCCTGGCGGTGATCGACAGCCGCGGACCCGTGCGCGCGACGCTGGAAGTGGCGGCCGGCACGGCGGAGGCGCTGGACATCCGGGTTGGCGACAAGGTGTTGCAGCGGATTTTCGGCACCGCGCCCTGAGCGTCTGCGCCCTTGCCTAAACCTCCCTGCTTCCCTAGCTTCCGGGCCGGNNCCTTGTCAATGCAGCCGGGCGTTGGGCGCGAATTGACCGGGTCCAACCCGGAGGATAACGTTACCGGTAAACCTTCTGGACAGGGAGACGCACCTTATGGCCAATCAACTGAAGATACGCTGGGCATCTGGGAAGGCCGCAGTGAATGCCTGGCTCGCCATCCCATCCGGCTTCTCGGCCG
>PLTJ01000326.1:2911-4105 GCA_003164455.1 Acetobacteraceae bacterium | reverse complement strand
ATGCTGCACTGGGTGGGGCTGGAGACGGCGGGCGAGACGCGCCCCGCCGAACTGTCCGGCGGCGAGCAGCAGCGCGTCGCCATCGCCCGCGCCGTGGTCAACCGGCCCGACCTGCTGCTGGCGGACGAACCGACCGGAAACCTCGACGACCCCCAGGCCGAACGGCTGATGGTGCTGCTGGCCGAACTCAACCGGCTTGGCACCACGGTGATCGTGGCCACCCACAACGACGCGCTGGTCGCGCGCCATCCCGGCGCCGCGCTGCGCCTCGACAACGGCTGCCTGCTCGCCCGTGACTAGGAACCCGCTCCGTCCCGCGCGCTTTGACGACCTTGGCCTGCGCCGGGCGTTCAGCGACCGCATGCTGCCGCTGCTGGTGGCGGCGATGGCGTTCCTCGCCGCGCTGGCACTGGCCGGCGAGGTCGGGGTGCGTGCCCTCGCCACGCACTGGCAGGAAGGCGCCGGCTCGGTGTTGACCGTGCAGGTGCCACAGCCCGGCGCCGAGGAAAACGGACAAACCCGGATCGATCGCGCGCTCGGCGTGCTGCGCGACACCAAGGGGGTGGCCAGCGCGCACGCCCTGTCGGAGCGCGAACTGGCCGACCTGCTGCGGCCGTGGCTGGGGAGCGGCGGCGAGCGGCTGTCGATTCCCCTCCCTGCCGTCATCGCGGTGCGCCTCGCCCCCGATGCAGCCGACCCGGAACAGCTCGCTTCCCAGCTGGCGGACGCCGTTCCGGGCACGCTGACCGAAAACCACGGTGTGTGGATGCAGCGGCTCAGCCTGCTGGCCGGCAGCCTGCAGGCCTGCGCCTGGCTGGCCCTGGCCGTGGTGGCCGCGGTGGCCGCGGCGGTCGTGGCGATCGCCACCCGGGCGGGGCTGGCGGCGCGGCGCGAGGCGATCGAGATCGTGCACGGGCTGGGCGCTACCGACGGATACATCGCCAGCCGCTTCGCCGGACGCACCACCGCCCTGGCGGCGGCGGGGGGTCTGCTCGGCGCGCTGGCGGCGCTGCCGGTGCTGCTGGCGCTCGCCCGGCTCGTCGCTCCGTTCGCCGCCGCCGCGCCGGCGGGGGGGACGGAGCCGTCCGGGCTGGCCTGGCTGGCCGTGCTGCCAGGGCCACTCTGGCTGGCACTGCCGGCGCTGCCCCTGGCCGCGGCGGCGATCGGCTTCCTGACCGCGCAGGGCACCGTCCG
>PLTJ01000326.1:0-2883 GCA_003164455.1 Acetobacteraceae bacterium | reverse complement strand
CGGGTGGAAACCGCGCTGAAACTGCTCGCCGAGGGGCGGGCGCGGGTGCTGCTGATCTCCGGCGTGGGCGGGGCGACCGATTTCGCCGCCCTGGCCCACCGTGCCGGCGTGGATCCCGCGTTGCGCAGCCGCGTGACGCTCGGCCGCTCCGCCACCACCACACGCGGCAACGCCGCCGAGACGGCCGAGTGGGCGCATGCCAACGCCTTGGCATCGCTCATCGTGGTCACTGCCGGCTATCATATGCCGCGGGCGCTCGCCGAATTGTCCCGGGCGATGCCTGGGCTGACCCTGTACCCGGCGCCGGTGCTGCCGCCGGCGATGCGTCAGCCCGGCCTTACCGAGCTGCGCTTGTTGGCCGGCGAATACAGCAAGTGGCTGGCGGCCGAGGCCGGACTGTCGGCGCTCGGCGCACGCGACGAAAGACCCGTGCCTGGAGAAAAGCCCATGCTGGAAGAAAGGACTGGCGGATGATCCTGCTCCGCTCGCTGGCATTCAACATCTGGCTGTACGGCGTGACCTTCGCCATCAGCCTTTGGCACGGCCTGTTCACCCGCGAGCGGCGGGCCGTCGTGGTGGTGGCGCGGAACTGGGCCCGGTTGGTGCTGGCCGGGGCGCGCTGGATTTGCGGCATCGACTGGGTGGTGACCGGCCACGAGCACCTGCCGGTCTCCGGCGCGGCGCTGATCGCGCCGATGCACCAGTCCGCCTTCGACACCATCGTATGGCTGTTGCTGGTGCCGGACTGCGTCTTCATCCTCAAGCGCGAGCTGACGCGCGTGCCGCTGTTCGGTGCGCTGCTGGTGCGCGGCGGCATGATCCCGGTGGACCGCGATGCCGGCGCGGCGACCATGCGCGAGCTGATCCGGCGTGCCGTCGCGACCGCCGCCAAGGGGCGGCAGATCGTGATCTTCCCGGAGGGTACCCGTGTTGCCCCTGGCGCCCGCGTGAAACTGCAGCCCGGCGTTGCCGCGCTGGCGACCCGCACCGGCCTGCCGGTCATCCCGGTTGTGACCGATTCCGGCCACTATTGGGGACGGCGCGCCTTCCGCAAGCACCCGGGCACCATCCAGATCGCCGTCCTGCCGCCGCTGCCAGCCGGCCTGCCGCGCAACGAGCTGATGGCGCGGCTGACGCAGGCCTATGCCGAGGGCTACGCCGCGTTGCGCCAGGGACAGGCTGTGGATAACACCGGGGACAAAGCCCCTCCGAAACTATGACATAAGCCGAGAATGTTTTTGTAAACGCCTGAAAATACCCACAGCTTGGATAACGCCGCCGTACCCGTGCCCGGGCTGTGCGGATTGGGGATAGTTAGCGTCCGGGCGGACCGGCCTATAAGCACTCGTCATGACCCCGCCCCGCCCGCGCTCCGTCGCACACCGACTGCTGATCGGCATCCTGGCCGCCCTGGCCGTGCTGGCCGCTGCCCATACCGGCCTGTGGTGGTTCGCCACCGGGCGGCTGGCAGACGAGCTGACGGCCTGGCAGGGGCAAAATCGTCCCGCCGGCTGGATGATTTCCGTGGGGGTGCCGGTGCGAACGGGCTGGCCGCTGGCGGCGGCCATCGCGGTGCCCGATGTCATGCTCGCCGGCGGCGAGGCCGATATCCCCGGCGGCCTGTCCTGGCGGGCCGCACACGCCGAGCTGGCGGTGGCGCTGCTGGCGCCGCGGCAGTTGCGCATCCGGGTCACTGGCCAACAGTCCCTGCGTCTGTCCGGCTTGCCGGAGTTCGCCTTCACCGCCAATCAGTTCGAGCTGACAATCCCACTCGATCCCGGCGTGCCGTCCCATTCGGGCGACCTCGCTGCCTCCGGGCTGCACGCCGCTCTGGCGAGCGGATCGTTCGACATCGCCACCTTGGCCTTGCACACCGACAGCCGGGCCGCCGCTATTAAGGGCGAGGAGGCGCTGGCGATAACCGGCAGCGCCGAGGCGATCGGCCTGCCGTTCCTGCAGGGGGGCCATCCCTGGCCGTTCGGCCGCCGCATCACCTCGGTTTCCTTCGACGCCGCGCTGACCGGCCCGCTGCCGCGCGCCACCGACCTGACCACGCGCGCCGCTGCCTGGCGCGACGGCGGCGGCACGCTGGAACTGCGCCGCCTGGCGCTGGGCTGGGGACCGCTTGGCCTGTCCGGCAACGCCACGATGACGCTGGACGCGCCCATGCAGCCCCAGGGGACCGCGACGGTCCGGCTGGTCGGCTACGACGCCATGCTTGACGCCCTGGTCTCGTCCGGCACGCTGGCGCCACGGTCGGCCCTGGCCGCCAAGGGCATCCTGGCCATCCTCGCCCAGCCCCCGGAGGGCGGCGGCGCTCCGCAAGTCGAGCTGCCCCTGACCCTGCACGACCGCACCCTGTCGGCCGGACGCTTCCCGCTGCTGCGGCTGCCAGAATGGGTGTGGCCATAGCCGGGCGGACCGTGTAGAGTAGCTGCCATGACCATCCGGACCATGATCGCGCGAATTACGTTCCGGGCTGCCTGAGCAGCCCGGTCAGCCTGCGCGCGCGATCCCGTCGTCCCGTCCGGAGTCTTCCTTTTATGTCATTCGAGCCTTGGGCCCTGCTGGGCCAACACGCCGCTGTCCGCTTCACGCTCGTCGCGGAGGCCTCGCCCGGCCTGCTGCCGCGTCTGCTGGAGCCTTTCGCCAAGCGCGATCTGACCCCCGACACGCTGGAGGCGGCACGCCACGGCGAGGACGTGCGGGTGGAGATCGGCATGCACGCCATGCCGGCCGAAATGGTGCACCTGGTCGAAGGCAATTTGCGCCAGATCGTTGGCGTCCAGTCACTCACCCGCCGCCAGGAAATCACCGGCTCGGTACGCCGCCGCGCGGCCTGATAGGCGCGAAGATAAGGCCAGGGCAGCGCCCCATAGGCGC
>PLTJ01000340.1 GCA_003164455.1 Acetobacteraceae bacterium | reverse complement strand
GCCGCCGGGGCGGCTTCGCCCGCGGCGTCGGCGTCGGTCGCCTGCGGCTCCGCATTCGCCTCCAGAGCAAGCTCGGGGGCGGTTTCGGCGGGCGCATCCGTCGCGCTTTCCTTCGCCTCGCGCGCCTTGGAGCCGCGGCGCGGACGCCGGCGTTCGCCGGATTTCGCTGGCGCCGCCTGCGCTTCATCGGCGAGCGGCGCCGCATCGACCGGATTGTCGAGCGAAACAATATTCGCCTCGACCTCCGTCACGGCGGCGTTTTCCGCGTAGGCGGCGCTGAACGGGATCTGTGCGCTGAACGGGGCTTCCTCGCCGGTTGGGGCCTCCTCGCCGGACGCAGGCTGCTCGCTGAACGGGACTTCCAAGTCGAGCGGGGCTTCCTCGCCGAAGGGCGCCTCGAAAGATGACTGCGCGGCTGCGCTGACGGGCTGAAACTGGCCGATCCGCGCCATCACCTCGAGAGCGTCGTCGGGCGGTTGCGGCGCATTGGCCGCGACGCCCGACCCTTCGCGATCGCCGCCGCGGCCGCGTCTGCGCCGCCGTCTGCGCCGGCGACGGTTGTCGGCGTCGCTTTCGCTTTCGCCCTCGCGCCTTTCGCCGCCCTCGTCCTGGGCGTCCTCGTCATCGCCGGCCTCAACCGGGACCGGCGCGGCGGACGCGTCGATGTCCCGAATGTCCTCAGGCTCGCCCGCGGTCTCCTCGATGAAATCATCGGCGGGGAGACGGATGGCCTCGCCCTGCGCGATGGCCAGCGGCTCGTGGCCGCCCGAGGCCGGTTCGCCGCGCTCCATCGAATGGTAGACATTGCCGATCAGCGTGTCGTCCGCATCGATCGTGACGGCGACGCCGAAACGGCGTTCGAGGTCGCGCAGATGCGACCGCTTCTCGTTCAGGATGTAGAGCGCGACTGGCGTCCGCGTCCGGATGATGAGGTCGTTGCTGGCGCTCTTGATCAGCGCATCCTCGGCGACGCGCAACACATGCAGCGCGATGGAGGCCGTGGAGCGCAGCATGCCGGAGCCGGTGCAATGCGGGCAGATCTCGGTCGAGCCTTCAAGAACGCCGGTGCGGATCCGCTGGCGCGACATCTCCATCAGGCCGAAATGCGAAATCCGCCCGACCTGAATGCGCGCCCTGTCGTTCTTCAGGGCGTCTTTCAGCCGGCGCTCGACCGAGCGATTGTTGCGGCCTTCCTCCATGTCGATGAAATCGATGACGATCAGCCCGGCGAGATCGCGCAGGCGCAATTGCCGCGCGACTTCGTCGGCGGCTTCAAGATTGGTCCGGAGCGCCGTGTCCTCGATATTGTGCTCGCGCGTCGAGCGGCCCGAATTGACGTCGATCGCGACCAGCGCCTCGGTCTGGTTGATCACCAGATAGCCGCCCGATTTGAGCTGCACGTTGGGCGACAGCATGGCGTCGAGCTGCGCCTCGACCTGGTGCTTGCTGAACAGCGGCTGGGTGATGTCGCGCCACAACTGCACTTTGCGGGCGTGGCTCGGCATCAGCATGCGCATGAAGTCGTGCGCGGCGTGCCAGCCCGCCTCGCCATCGACGATGATCTCGTCGATGTCGCGCGAATAGACGTCGCGGATGGTGCGCTTGATCAGGCTGGCTTCCTCATAGATCGGCGCCGGCGCGACCGAGCGCAGCGTATGCTCGCGGATGTCGTCCCACAGCCGCATCAGGTATTCGCAGTCGCGCCGGATCTCGGCTTTCGGCCGGTTGGCCCCGGCGGTGCGGACGATCAGCCCCATGCCTTGCGGGATTTCCAGCTCGGCGGTGATTTCCTTCAGCCGCCGGCGGTCGGCGGCCGAGGTGATTTTCCGCGAGATGCCGCCGCCGCGCGGCGAGTTCGGCATCAGCACACAGAAACGGCCGGCCAGCGAGATGTAGCTGGTCAGCGCCGCGCCTTTGGTGCCGCGCTCCTCCTTCACCACCTGCACCAGCATGATCTGGCGGCGCTTGATCACTTCCTGGATGCGGTAGTTGCGCATGAAGCGGGCGGTGCGGCGCGAGCGCAGATCATCGGTGGTGTCGGACTCGCCGCCGATGGTCTCGGGCGGCGGCTGGTCGCTGTCCTCGTCCGGTTCGTCCGAGGCATCCGGCTCCTCGGCCGCGGCGGGGGCATCGGAATCGGCCTCGCCGTAAGTTACCTGGGGCGCAATGGCGGAGGGCTGGGCGTCGTCATGGCCGGGCTCCGGGTCCGGCGCGACGGCTTCGGCCGGGGGGAATTCGCCGGGCAGCGGCGGTTCCGGCGCGACGACGGCGACCGCATCCGGGGTGGCCGGCTCGGCTGGCGTGGCCTCCGGCGCGACGGCGGCGACCGCATCCGGGGCGGCTGGCTCGGGCTCGGCCGGCATGGCCTCCGGCGACTGGTCGGCCTCGGCGGCGGCCGGCTCGGGCAGGGGCGCTTCGTCGTCGTCGGCCTCTCGGGCGCGCTGCCGGGCCGGTGGCACGGCCTCGTCGTCGTCGTCCTCCGCCTCGTTCTCGCGCGCCTCTTCGGCCTGCATGGCCAGCAGGCGCTGCCGGTCGGCGACCGGGATCTGGTAATAGTCGGGATGGATCTCGCTGAAGGCGAGAAAGCCGTGCCGGCCGCCGCCGTATTCCACGAAAGCGGCCTGGAGGCTGGGCTCCACGCGGACGATCCTGGCGAGGTAGATGTTGCCCTTGAGTTGCTTCTTGGTCGCTGTCTCGACGTCGAAATCCTCGAGGCGGTTACCGTCCAGCACCACGACGCGGGTTTCTTCCGCGTGGGTGGCGTCGATCAGCATGCGTTTCGTCATTCGGTCCGGAACTCCGATGCGCCGCACGCCCTCGGTTGCGAGGGGTTGGGCAGGCGTCAGGTGAAGGGAGGGGGCCGGACCGCAGACCAGGAGAGAAGAGCGAGGTTGTGGGAAGATTGACCGACGCTGCCGGCTCGGCCGCACCCGTCGCCGCCCGGGCTAGGCGGGCGCGACGGTGGGAATCGCGCCCTTCGGCGTCGGTTCCGGCGGTCTCAAGCGGCTGTGCGGCGGACAATCGGGTCCCTTGTGTCTGCGGGCGGAGCGCATTGGCGCGCACGGCCCCGGTGAATCGGTGCGCCTGCCGCCGCGCGGGCAGCAACCGGCGCCGGACCACGCGCGGCCCGCGATGCGCGATGCATCAGGCCGGCACAAGGCCGCGACAGCACGGACGGCGGCGTGGCCGTGGGCAGGCGCCGGATCGGCTGGCAGATTGTGGCCGGAACGGACGCCGCCACGGATCGGGCTCCCATGGGGCATCGTAAACCCCCCGGGCACGCCACCGGAGCGTGTTGCGACCATGAAGCAAACCCGCCCGTGCCGCAAGGAAGAAGGACCCAGGGTTCGCGGCGGCCGCGGCGATCCGATAACATTCCTGCGAGCGACATTCTGGACGGCACGGCGTTTCAGGTGCATGGAAGCGGTCGAGGTGACACCATGAAAACAGTACGGATCGGCCTGATTGGTAGCGGCTTCATCGCCGTGCTGCACATGCATGCCTATCGCCGGGTCTACGGCATCAACGTCGAGGTGCGCTCCGTGGTCTCGCTCGACGCCAGCGTCGGCGACTTCGCGCGGCGGTTCGGCATTCCGGACACCCGGAGTGACTGGCGCACCCTGCTCAATGACCCGGAAATCGACGTGATCGATATCTGCACCCCGCCGGCGCTGCACGCGGAAATGGTCGTCGCCTGCATGCGGGCCGGCAAGCACGTGATCTGCGAGAAGCCGTTCACCGGCTATTTCGGCCACCCCGGCGATGCCACGCCGATCGGCCATCACGTGCCGAAGGCGGTGATGTACCAACGGGTGATGGCGGAGATGGAGGAGACCTGTAAGGCCATCCGCGCCAGCGGCCGGCTGTTCCTCTATGCCGAGGACTGGGTGTACGCGCCGGCGGTGGTCAAAACGGCGGAAATCCTGCGCGCGACGCAGGACAAGATCCTGTTCATGAAGGCCGAGGAGAGCCACAGCGGCTCGCACGCCACGCATGCCGCGAACTGGTCGCTGTCCGGCGGCGGGGCGCTGATCCGCCAGGGCTGCCATCCGCTTTCCGCCGTACTCCACCTCAAGGGGGTGGAAGCGGCCGCGCGCGGGGAGCGCATCACCGTCGCCGAGGTCACCTGCGACGTCGGCCATTTGACCGCGGGCCTGACGGCGCAGCAGCATGCCTACATCCAGGCCCACCCGGTCGATGTGGAAGACTGGGGCATGCTGAGCCTGACCTTCTCGGACGCCACCAAGGCGACGGTCTTCGCCGGCGACATGGTCATGGGCGGCGTGCGCAACCTGGTGGAGACCTACACCACCGGCGGCGTGGTGTTCGCCAACATCGCCCCCAACAACCACGTCGTCACCTACCTGACCGACGACTCCAAGCTGGGCGACGTTTACATCACCGAAAAGGTGGACCGTAAGACGGGCTGGCAGTTCGTTTGCGTGGAGGAGGAAGCGACCCGCGGCTACACCGGGGAGATCCAGGACTTCATGGAATGCGTGACCCTCGGGCGCCAGCCGCTCGCCGGCGTCGATCTCGCCTACGAGGCGATCCGGGTCCATTATGCCGGCTATTGGGCGGCCGAGGAGGGGCGCCGGATCAGCCTCTGAGGGCTGCGGCCCGGTTGCATCCGTCGCCTGATTTATTGTCTGAACCCCGAACCGAACAAGACAGCTAAGTGGAGAACGTCATGGAACAAACGACATCACGCTTCCAGCCTGGCCGACGCTCGTTGCTCGGCATTGCGGCGGGGCTGCTTGGCGCCGCATCGACACGGGCGCACGCGCAGGCCGCCTGGAAGCCGACCCGGCCGATCAACCTGATCGTGCCCTGGGCGGCCGGCGGCTCGACCGACTCGGTCACCCGCGTCGTCGCCTCGGAGATGGAAAAGCCGCTCGGCCAGACCATTGTCATCATCAACCAGGCCGGCGCGTCCGGCGCCATCGGCACCAACAGCTGCCTGAAGGCCGCGCGTGACGGCTACACCTGGACCGGCGGAGCGGCACAGGATCTCGGCGCCTACCAGACCCTCGGCACGGTGCCGGTCCCGATCACCGACTGGAACCTCTATCTCAGCATCGCCAACGTGTCGGTGCTCAGCGTCAACGAGAATTCGCCGTACAAGACGGCCGCGGAGTACATCGCCGGCCTGAAGGCGCATCCGGGCACGACCTCGGTCGCCACCGCCGGCGTTACCTCCGGCGGCCACGCGGCGATGGACATGCTGGCGAAGGCGGCGGGCGTCACCTATCGCCACGTCACCTACGACGGCGGCACCCCCGCGGTGATCGCCACCGTTTCGGGCGAGGCCGATTCCACCAGCCAGCTCGCGAGCGAGGAAGCGGACATGATCCGCGCCAAGAAGCTGCGCCCGCTCTTCACCTTCAGCAACCAGCCGCTGGAACTGGAAGGCTTCGGCACGATTCCGCCGCTGTCGGCCACGCTGCCCGGCTTTACCGCGCCGATGAACTACTTCGGCATCTTCGTCCCGAAGGGCGTGCCGGCCGAGGTGCTCGCCACCCTGCACGAGGTTTGGACCACGACCATCGCGCATAGCGAGTTGCTGCGGAAATACTCCGTCAGTCACGGCGCCCTGTTCGCGCCGGTCGATGGGGAAGCGGCGCAGAAGGCGGCCTTCCCGGCGGTGCAGGCGAACGCCTGGATGCTGTTCAGCACCGGCCAGGCCAAGGTGTCGCCGGCCACCGTCGGCATCCCGGCGCTGTGAGCATGCAGGACCCGCACCAGGCCACTCCAGCCGGCGCGGGTCCGTCGCCGGCCCCGGCCGACCGTACCGACCTCAAGGAAGGCCTGGCGTGGTGTGTGCTGGGCGCGGTGGTCCTGGTCATGTCGATAACAATGGACCGGCTGGCGGACCAGGGCGTCGCTCCCTACGCCGCCCCTGGGTTGCTGCCGGGTCTGCTCGGCCTTGTCATGATCCTGTTCGGCGGAGCGGTCGCGTTGCGGCGCGAGGTTGTCGCCGTGTCGGCGGAGGAAGCGGCGGAACGTCGGTACCGTTTGCAGCCCGGCCGGCTGGCGCTGGTGATCGGGCTGTGCCTGGCATACAGCATCGTGCTGATCGGGCACGGCCTGCCGTTCTGGCTCGCGTCGGCCCTGTTCGTGTCGGTCTCGATCCTGGTGCTGCAGCACCCGCAGCGAAAGGAGGCCGGGCAGCGACTGGGCGCGCGCGCGGTCGGCTTTGCCGTGCTCGTCGGCCTGTGTGCCGGGGCTGCCGCCATGTTCGTGTTCGAGAACTTCTTCCTTGTCCACCTGCCCTGAGCGCCAGAGGATTCCATGTTCGCCGGCTTTGCCGACCTAGCCCACGCCTATCTTGCCGTTTTCAGCTTTCCGTCGATCTTGTACGGCCTTGGCGGGGCGCTGACCGGCATCATGGTCGGCTGCCTGCCCGGGCTGTCGGCAACGCTCTGCATCGCGTTGCTGACCACGCTGACAGTCAGGATGCCGGCCAACAGCGCCATCCTGATCCTGGTCTGCTCCTATGTCGGCACGCTGTACGGCGGGTCGCGCTCGGCGATCTTGTTGAACATCCCCGGCACCGCCGCCAACGCCGCCTCCTGCGCCGACGGCCACGCGCTGGCGCTGCGCGGCGAGGCCGGCCGCGCGATCGGCATCGCCACCTCCGGCGCCTTCAGCGGCGTGCTGTTCGGCGTGATTTGCCTGGCTGCCCTCACGCCGGTGCTGGCGCGTGTCGCCCTCTCCTTTGGGTCGTACGAGTTCTNNCGCATCGTCGGCAACGACCCGATCAAGGGTTGGCTGATGGGCCTGCTGGGTTTGTTCGTCGCCCAGATGGGACAGGACGGGCTGTACGCGCATGACCGTTTCACCTTCGGCATCGACGAGTTGTCCGGCGGCATTTCGCTGATCCCGGCCCTGATCGGCGCTTTCGGATTCTCCGAAATCCTGACCACGCTCTCCAGGCCCACCGGGCGGTTGGTGGAATTGAAAGACTCCGTGCTGCCGCGCTTCCGCGAAGTGTTCCAGTACTGGAAGACGGCGCTGCGCTCCGGCGCGGTGGGGGTGCTGACCGGGTTGCTGCCCGGCATTGGCGAGGACGCCGGTGCCTGGATGTCGTATGCGGCCGCGCGCATATTCAGCAAGGAGAAGGACCAGTTCGGCCACGGCTCGATCGACGCGCTGATGGCGGCGGAAACCGGCGACATGTCCTCGATTCCCGGGCACATGATCCCGATGC
>PLTJ01000175.1 GCA_003164455.1 Acetobacteraceae bacterium | reverse complement strand
CTTTTAATCTTGGGGCCGTGGGTTCAAGTCCCACCGGGCTCACCAGACCAGCCAAATGAGAATTGTTGGATTATAGTGATTTTGTCCGGTCATCGGCGGCGTGGCATGGGCGGCTGACATTGCTCGCGGATAAAAGCGCAGGGCGATTCCAGTTTGTACGGGATCGTTCTTTATCCGAGTTGACCGGTTGGATGACGGGGCCGGCCGATGATGACGCGTGCGCCTCGTCGAGGCGGTCGGATCGCGGGCGGCTCCAGCGAACCCATACCTTGAACCGAAAGCCGAGGGGGTGCCGGCGCCGTCCGGCATCCCTGATTGAAAGGAATGCCAATGCCTCCCTGTCGCATCGCCGTGATCGGCCTCGGCGAGATCGGGCTCAACCGGCACCTGCCGGTGATCGCCGCGCATCCGGGCTTCGAGATCGTCGCCAGCGCCAAGCGCCATCCTGTCGCCACCGCGATCGGCGGTGTGCAGTACCGTGACTATCGCGAGATGCTGGCTTCGGAGCCCGCGATCGAGGCCGTTGCCATCTGCACCCCACCCGACGTGCGAGGCCGCATCGCGCTGGATGTGATCGCGGCGGGTAAGCATGTCCTGCTGGAGAAGCCGCCCTTTTCGACGCTCGGCGCGTTTCGTCAGGTTCGGCTGGCGGCCGAGCGTGCCGGGGTGACGCTGCTGGGCGGATGGCATTCCCAGTTCAATCTGGCCGTCGAACGGGCCCGCGACTTCCTCGCGGATCAGCAGGTGGCAAGCCTGGAGATGGTCTGGAATGAGGATGTCGCCGTCTATCATCCCGACCAGGAATGGATATGGCAGGCCGGCGGCTTCGGCGTTTTCGATGCCGGGGTCAACGGAATTTCGATCCTGACACGGATACTTCCCGACCCGTTGGTGGTTCGCGCGGCAACACTGCGCATACCGGATGGCGCGCAGACCCCGATCGCCGTGGAGATCGACTTCGCCGGCTTGCGGGAAGAAGACCGTCTGCATGCCGGAATGGATTGGCGCACGCCCACCGCCGAACGCACCATCGCGATCGTGACCCGGTCCGGCCATCATCTGCGGATGCCGAACAGCGGACGGCGTCTCGAAATCGACGGCACCGTTCTCGTGGACGAGGCGAATCTGGAGTATCCGCACATATACGACCGTTTCGCCGAGTTGATCGCCGGCGGTAAGTCACAACTGGACGAGTGGCCGCTGGTTGTGGTTGCCGACGCGTATCTGATCGGCCGCACGCTGCCGGCCGATGCACAGGGGGTCCCCGGCGTTCGGACAGGCGGTTGAGCTTGCGCCACTCTGATCTTCGCCGGACTGGTGAAGGAAGCCGGCGAGATGTTACTGGAGGCAGGGGCGATAGGTCATATACGCAGGTGTCATCAGTGAAGAAAGGAGCGTGGGCGGCGGCGGATCACCGTAGCCCTGATCGTCATGGACATTTCCTTTACCGTCGTAAGCAACCTGCGGCATGAGGTTGGCGAATGCCCGACCTGGGACGAGCGGCGCCAGACGCTGCTGTGGACCTCAATCACGGACGGCCGAATCCACGCCCTGACGCCGGCAACCGGGCAGAGGCAGGTCTGGCAATTCAACGGACCCGTGGCTTCCTTCGGCCTCTGCGATACGGGCCGTTTCGTCGTGGCGCTGCGCAATGAAGTCGTGCTCTTCGACCCGGAAACCGGCACTGCCGAAACCCTGGCCACGGTCGCGCACGCGGTGCATCGGATGCGCTTCAATGACGGCAAAGTCGGACCCGACGGAGCGTTCTGGGTCGGCAGCATGGATGAACGACCAGCCAAGGAGCCGATTGCCCGCCTCTACCGCGTCGATGCCCTGGGCCGCGTCGGGGTGATTGTCGAGCGGCTCCAGGTCGCCAACGGGCTGGCGTGGGATGGCGAAGGAACGACGATGTATTTTTCCGATTCCCGCGGTCCCTGGGTGGATGCCTTCGATTTTGACCGGGCTGGCGGAGGCGTCTCCCGTCGCCGCCGCTTTGTGACACTGAGCAGCGAAGCCGGACGGCCGGACGGCGCCACCTGCGACACCGACAACTGCTACTGGAGCGCCGGGCCGTCGGCGAGCCGGCTCAATCGCTTCTCGCCGCAGGGCGAGCTCATGGCGGCGATCGAGATGCCCAATTTCCGCCCTACGATGCCGTGTTTTGGCGGCCCTGACCTGAGTACGCTCTATGTGACCAGCCTGACGGAGGGCCTTACGACGGACCAGGTCGAGCAGCACGCCTTGGCAGGCACTGTCGTCGCTTTCGAAGCCGGGGCCAGGGGGCTGCCGACGCATCGTTTCGCTGATTAGCGTGACGACCGGGGCAGAAAATAGGGGTGGCGTTAGTCGAATCATCCTTTCCGAAAACAGAATCTGCGCGTAAACTTTCGAATACGAGCCGAACAAGGCCATCCGCGAGACCAGGATCGCGGAAATCAGGAGAGGGATGGATCATGCCTAAGAAGCTTTCCGGCATGCAGCCGGTGCGTCGTGATCTCATGAAAGCGGGACTCGCCGCCGGTGCGCTGGCGACGCTGGCGCCGTGGGCCAGTAGCCCGGCCGCGGCGCAACTGGCCGCGGTGCCGCGCAACCGGACGATGACGCTGATCGGGCAGAACGGCCGCGACGGGCGCTGGCCCGATTTCGAACTGTGGAACGCCTACTGCGTCGGCGCCAACCACCAGAACGGGCCGAACCTGATCTATGAGCCGCTGGCCTATTACAGCGCCTTCGGCGACAAGATGTACATGTGGCTGGCGGAGAGCTACAAATACACGCCGGACTTCAAGCAACTGACGATCAAGACGCGGTCCGGCATCAAGTGGAGCGACGGTGTTCCCTTCAGCGCCGAGGACGTCGCCTACACGCTGAACACGCTGCGCGACTACGGCCCCAAGGTGAAATGGGGCGTTGACGTGCAGCAGGCAGTGGCCAAGGCGACCGCGACCGATGCCAACACCGTGGTGGTGGATTTCACGATCCCGGCTCCGCGCTTCTTTTTCTTCATGACNNTCAGCACCGGGCCGTGGCAGGTGGTCAGCGCGTCGCTGGAGCAGAAGGTGTTCGACCGGCGGCCGAGCTGGTGGGCGGCGGATGCCGGACTGGCGCCGCTGCCGCAGGTCCTGCGCAATATCTGGCTGCCCTCGGTCGCCGAACAGCAGGTGGCGCAGGCGATCATCACCAACCAGGTTGACAGCACCGGCGGGGTGCAGCCGACGACTTTTCCGACTCTCTTCCAGCAGAACCAGAAGATCACCACATTTGCCGGCCCCAAGGCACCGTTCGGAGCCATGGATTGGTATCCGTACTCGTTGTACGTCAACAACGAAGTCAAGCCCTTCGACGACCGGGCCGTGCGCTGGGCGTTGAGCTACTACATCGACCGCAAGCAACTGATAGATGTCGGCTTCGCCGGGGCGAGCCAGCCTTCGCCTCTGCCGATGCCGGCATTCAAGCCGCTGGAGCCGTATTTCGCGGTGGTGAAGGACCTGCTGGCCAAATACGATACGCTCGAAGTGAACCCGGCGAAGGGCGACGCACTGCTGGCCGGCAAGGGCTTCAAGAAGGACAGCGCCGGGTTCTGGGCCGACGCCAAGGGCGAACATATCAAGATCGACATCATCGGCTTCAGCCCTGCCGGTCCCGCCATGGGGCCGGTGATTTCGGAGATGCTGAAACGGCGCGGCATCGAGGCCACGTTTGCGCTACCGCCGGATTTTGACGATCGTTTCCAGCAGGGCAAGTTCACCGGCGCCATCTACGGCCATGGCGGCAGCATCAACGAGCCTTACAACACGCTGCGGCTGTACCAGGGAGCGAGCATCGCGGTGCCCGGCGGTCACCAGGCGAATTTCGCGCGCTGGAAGAACGCCGAGTACGACAAGATCGTCGACGAGATGTACAGCACCGATCCCACCGACGTGCCGAAGCTGTCGGCGCAGTGGCGGCGGGCGATGGAGATCTGGCTGCCCGACCTGCCGGATATCCAGTTGGTGGAGAATTTCCACCGCATCGGGATGAACACCACCTATTGGAAGAACTGGCCGACTGCCGAGAACGCCTATATCAATCCCACGCACTGGCATCTGACCTGTGCGATCATGATGTGGAATTTGCAGTCGGTTTGATGCGTGCTGGCCGGGCGCGGGAGCGCCCGGCCAGATGGCGCGGCCCCGCGTGTAAGAGCCGAGGATCCGTATGCAAGCCGTCTACGTCATCAAGCGTTTCGGCGTGTTCCTGTTGATTGTCTGGGTGGCGGCGACGCTCAATTTCTTCCTGCCGAAGCTGTCGGGGCAGGACCCGGTCCGCACCAAGTTGCTGCAGGAGGCCGCCATCGGCGGCAACGTGCAGGTCGGCATGGAGCAGATGGTCAAGGAGTACGACAAGCGCTTCGGCCTGGACCGGCCGCTGCTGGCCCAGTACGGCAGCTATCTGTACGATGTCGGGCATTTTGACTTGAACTACTCGATCTCCAGCTATCCCCGTACCGTCAAGGAACTCATCGCCGAGGCGCTGCCGTGGACAGTCGGGCTGCTGGCCACGACGACGCTGCTGTCGTTCGCCATCGGCACGCTGTTGGGGGCCTTGCTGGCGTGGCCGCGCGCACCGGCCTGGATGCGTTATCTGATGCCGCCGTTATGGGCGCTGCACGCCATTCCGTTTTTCCTGTTCGGTCTGATCCTGGTCTATGTGTTCGCCTTCAAGCTGCAACTGTTGCCGATGTTCGGCGGCTACAGTCCCGGCGCGTCGCCGGGCCTGACCTGGGATTTCATCAGCGACGTCGCGGCGCATTCGATTCTGCCGGCGCTGTCGATCATCCTGGTTTCGATCGGCGGCTGGGCGCTGGCGATGCGCGGCATGATGGTCACCACGATGGGCGAGGATTACGTGGTGTTCGCCGAAGCCAAGGGACTGCGCGCCGGCACGGTATTCATGCGCTATTGCGTGCGCAACGCGATCCTGCCGCAGACCACGGCGCTGGTGCTGGCGCTTGGCCAGATCCTGTCCGGCGCGGTTCTGGTGGAGGTGATCTTCGGTTTTCCCGGCATCGGCGCGCTGCTGTTCCACGCGATCCAGGAGAACGACCAGTTCCTGATCCAGGGTATCGTGTTCACGGTGATCGCGGCGCTGGGCCTGGCGACGTTCCTGCTCGACATCGCCTATCCGCTGCTGGACCCGCGAATTTCGTATCGGCGGACGTGAGGATACGATGCGCGGAGTGTTCTCCTATATCGGGCGCAACAGGTCGTTGCTGGTCGGCACGCTGCTGTTGACGGCGCTGGCGCTGTTCGTCGGCATCGGTACCCTTTTCGTCGACACCGAGAATGCGCGGTCGTTGTCGGTGCCGGTGTTGCAGGCGCCGTCGTGGGATTATCCCTTCGGCACCGACCGGACAGGACGCGATCTGCTGGCGGTGATGATCGTCGGCACGCCGCTGACGCTGCGGATCGGCTTCATCGCCGGCATCCTCGGCGTCGGCATCGGCGCGGTGCTGGCGTTCACCGCGGCGTTCTATCGCGGCATGACCGATACGCTGATCCGCAGCATCGCCGATATCGGCCTGACCGTGCCGAGCCTGCTGGTGCTGATTCTCATCGCGGTGTCGATCCGGGGCAGCCTGACGGTGAACGAGATGGCGCTGATCGTCGCCTCGCTGGCCTGGCTCAATCCGACGCGAACCATTCGCTCGCAGGTGCTGACCTTGCGCGAGCGTGGCTATGTCGAGTTGGCCGCGATGTCCGGCATGGGCGGGCCGGAGATCATCTTTCGCGAACTGATGCCGAACCTGATGCCGTATATGGCGGCAACTCTGGTGAGTTCGGTATCCTCGGCGATTTTGGCCTCGATCGGGCTGGAGGTGCTGGGGCTGGGGCCGATGGACGCGCCGACGCTGGGGATGACCCTGTACTGGGTGAATTTTTACGCGGCGATGATCAATGGCTGGTGGTGGTGGTGGGTGCCGCCGATCGTCATCATCGTCATCGTCTTCCTGGGGCTGTTTTTCGTCACCATTGGGCTCGACGAAATCGCCAATCCCCGGCTGAGGAAATCGGCATGAGCGAAGCAGTCCTGGAGGTCAGGGATTTGCGCGTGTCGTTTGCGCATCCGCTGGGGCTGGTGCGCGCGGTGGACGGCGTCAGCTTCAGCCTGGCGCCGGGCGAGCGGCTCGGGCTGGCCGGCGAATCGGGCTGCGGCAAGTCCACCATGGCGTTGGCGATTCTGCGGATGATCCGTCCGCCCGGGCGGATCGACGGCGGCAGCGTGCGGCTTGACGGGGTGGAACTGTCGGTGCTGAACGAAGAGGCGATGCGGCGGTTGCGGCTGGCGGGTATCGCGCTGGTGCCTCAGGGTTCGATGAACTCGCTGAATCCGGTGATGCGCATCGGCGCGCAGATCGAGGACGCGCTGGCCGATCACGGCGTGTCGCTGTCGCGCACCGCACTGGCGGAGCGGATTGCTGACTTGCTGGAAACGGTGGGGCTGCGGGCAGGGGTGGCGGCGAGTTATCCGCACCAGTTGAGCGGCGGCATGAAGCAGCGTGCCTGCATCGCCATCGCCATCTGCCTGCGCCCGCGCGTGATCATCGCCGACGAGCCGACCAGCGCGCTGGACGTGGTGGTGCAGCGCCAGGTGATGGAGACGTTGGCGCGGGTGCAGCGCGATCTCGGTGCGGCGGTGATCCTGGTGGGCCACGACATGGGGCTGATGGCGCAATTCGTGGACCGGCTGGGCATCATGTATGCCGGGCGGCTGGTGGAGGTGGCGCCGGTCGGCCAGATGGTGACGGTGCCGCGGCATCCCTACACGCGGGCGCTGATCTCCAGCCTGCCGTCGCTGGAACACAGGGGGGGGTTGCAAGGCATTCCCGGGCTGGCGCCGCTGCTGCGCGACCTGCCGTCCGGCTGTGCCTTCCATCCGCGCTGTTCGCTGGCCGGCGAGCGCTGCCGCATCGAGACACCGGCGCTGCGGCCGATGGGGGGGAATGCCGTCGCAGCCTGCCATCTCGCGGAGCCAGTGGCATGAGCGTGCTGTTGCGGGCCGAGCATGCCGGCAAGGCCTATGGGCCACTGACCGCGCTGCGGGACGTGTCGCTGACGCTCGATCAGGCGCGGCCGTCGATCACCGCGGTGGTCGGCGAGAGTGGTAGCGGCAAGACGACGTTGGCGCGCATCCTGCTGGGACTGGAGGTGCCGACGACGGGACGAGTGCTGTATCACGACGCGGATCTGCGCACGCTCGGCGCGGCGGCGCGGTTGGCATTTCGTCGCGACGTCCAGGCGATCTTCCAGGACCCATACGAGGTCTACAATCCATTCTATCGCGTCGATCATGTGCTGACGACGCCGGTGCGTAAATTCCGGTTGGCGAAAAGCGCGGCGGAAGCGCGCGTGCTGATCGAGACAGCGTTGCGCGCGGTGGGGCTGCGGCCGGAGGAGATTCTCGGGCGGTTTCCGCATCAGCTCAGCGGCGGACAACGACAACGCATCATGGTGGCGCGCGCGCTGTTGCTGCGGCCGAAGCTGATCGTCGCGGACGAGCCGGTGTCGATGGTCGATGCATCGCTGCGGGCGACCATCCTGGGATCGCTGCGGTCGCTGCACGAGGAGCTGGGGATCAACATCGTCTATATCACGCACGATTTGGCGACGGCGTATCAGATCAGCCACAACATCCTGGTGATGTACCGGGCCGGCGTGGCGGAGGCCGGGGCCGTCGATGGGATCGTGACGCGACCCGAGCATCCCTACACGCGACTGCTGATTGCCTCGATCCCGCGGGTGAGCACCGAGCGGAACTGGGTGAGCGAGGCGGAGACGGCGGTGGCAGGGTCGGCGGCGGCGGGCGGTTGCAGTTTCATGGGCCGCTGCCCAGTGGCCATGTCGGAATGCGCCGAGGCGGTGCCCCCGTTGTTCAGGACGGCGGCGGATCGGGCGGTTGCCTGCTACCACTATCGGACAGCGCCGGAACTGGCGGCGGCGGATCTTGGAACGGTTCTGACCGGGATGCACGAGGCAGGATCGCGCGCGGCGGCGGGGTGATCGGGCCGGCGTTGTGTCGTTCGCGGCGAAGTTGCCGGTCCCGAAAGGCGGCGCGTGACCCACGGGATCGGCGCGCCGCCCGACAAGTCTGCGTCTCTCAGGTCTTCAGCGAGGCCGCCAGTACCGGCTTGAACGCCTCGGTGGCCTTGCGCAATTCGCTCGCCGCATCGGCACCCGATATCATGTTGGTCAGGGCGATGCCAAACACGTCGCGAAACTCAGTCACCGGAACGATCTCCGGCAGCCCGGAGCGCGCGATTTTGACACTTTCCAGCAAGGTCGCCAGCCATTCCGGACCGAACGGGTTGTTCTTCACCGCCGGATCGCTGTAGGTGCTCATCCGCGGCGAGCCGCCGCCGCCCATGTTCACCATGTTCAGCTCCATCTGCTTGCTGGTCGCCCATTGGCAATAGAGGTAGGCGGCTTCCTTCGCGTGGCTCCTGGCCGGGATGCCAAGCGCCGCGGGGAACACCGAGACGTAGTGCGCCTTGGGGCCGGCCGGAATCACACCGAAGCCGACGTGATCGACGATCTTCGACACTTTCGGATCGAGCAGCGGGGCGGTGAAGCCGACGCCGTCCATCCACAGGCCGACCTTGCCCTGCATGAAGCTGGTCTGGCATTCGTTCCAATTGAAGCCGACCACCCCGGGTGGCGTGCACTCGCGCATCAGGGTGGTGTACATCTCGGCGGCCCAGATCGCTTCCGGCGTGTCGGTCAGCAGGGTGGTGCCGTCCGGCGTCACCGTCTCCTGGTCCTGGCCGAGCAGGATACTGGTCCACACCGGCACGTTGGCGTTCTTCATGCCACGGCCGACGTAGCCGTAGATGCCCTTGGCCGGGTCGTTGATCTTGCGGGCCGTCGCCAGCATCTCGTCGAAGGTTTTCGGGAACGTCAGGCTGCACTCCTGGAGAATCTGCTTGTTGTAGTAAACCAGCCAGACGTCGCTCTCCAGTGGCAGGCTGTCGATCCGCCCGTCCACCTGCGTCGTCGGACGCACGGCACCCGCGCCCATGTCGGCCCAGTCGTAGTCCGGTGCGGTAAGTTGCGGATTGGCGAGATAGGGGCGCAGATCCTCCAGCCAATGGCTGACGCCGAGTGCGCGCTTGAGGATCAGCAATGAGTAGTGCATCACGTCGAAGCTGGGATTGCCAGAGGCCAGTTCCATCACCATCTTCGGCCGCTGCTGCTGTTCCGGCATCTGCTCGGACAGCACGCGGATGCCTGTGAGTTCCTCGAATTCCTTCTGGTGCTGCTGAAGGTTGTCCGCCAGCGGTGTCTTGGTCAGGTTGACCGTGATCGTCTGACCCTTGCATTGCTTCCAGTCGAACGCGGATTGCGCTCCGACCTTTGAAATCAGTGCCGGGGCGGCCAGCGTGGCGGCCGAGGCAGCCAGAAACGTGCGACGTGCGATCATGGGGGGCGTCTCCTGCCGGGTGTTACAGTCCGCGTTTCATCGCGTCATGCCCGAATGGGTTTTTGCAACTGGGCAAAGCGGCCCTTGCCCGAGCCGCGCTTTACCGACCTTATCATACGCCATCCGCAGGCGTCGCGAAACGCCTGCGCCGTCGCCGTTGTCCCACCGGCGCGTCAGAATTCGAGTTAGCCGCCCTCGGCGCGGCTGTCTCAGGAGACGGCGGCGGAGATGACGTCAGAAAAGGTGTTCTTCTTTGAAAAGAAGAACCAAGAAACTTTATTCGTTAAGACCAGCGGCGGTGAACCGCGCGTCGCTCACGGCACGCTGTCGAGCACCCTCGCCTTGACCGTCAGCAATTCCTCCGAGACGTCCGGGGCGTCGAGCATCAGACTGGAACCGGCATAGACGAAACGGCGGTTGGCGGTCGCCGAGACGGACTTGACCGAAGAGTCGCCGGTGACGCGAACCAGCACGCGCCCACATTCGTACAGGGACGGAATGACGACCGGATCCACCGTTTCCAGGCGGAGTTGCCACTTGTCGCCGTTGAACGCCGCCAGCGGGTCGTCGGCCCGCCCGTCGTCGCGGAACAGCGAGCCGGCCGGGATGGTCAGCGACGCCATGACCGGCGCCGCGAGATCGATGGTCCGGCACACGATGAGCGTCGCGGCGTGCGCCGGTCCGGCACAGAGGAGAGCCGCGCCGGCAAATGTCAGCGCGGCGAATCTCCGCCAGCCCGACCGCCATTGACCGGCGGCCGGGCTCAGGGTTGAAGCAGGCTGCACCGTTTACTGGTGGAAGCTGGCGGTGTAGCCGTTGGCGGCGGCCGTCACGGTCGCGTTCAGGGTTGCGCCTATGCTGGCCTGAACCACTTGGACACCCGGCTGACCGGTACCCAGCGTGCCCATCGTGTAGACCAAACCGCTGACGCCGTTCTGGTAACCGTTCACGATCAGGGTCGCAGTGTCAGTGCTGCCGGTACCGCCGGTGCCACCCTGCGACACGTTGACGGCTGCCTGACCGTTAGCCGGACCAACGACTCCGTTCAGAGTCACATTTGCGATGCTGCTGGCGCCCGTGGAGGCCAGCTGGTAGTTGACGGTGCTGCCTGCGTCGGCAGTCAGATTCGACGTCTGATTCCCCGCAACGCCGCCGAAGGTATTCGTGACGTTGTTGCCATCGCTCGCCAGCGAGACGTTGATGGTCTTGACGCCGGTGCCGCTGGAGGTATTCGAAATGATGTTGTTGTTACCCGTCGCGGCCACCGTTAAGGCGATCGCGTCGGCAGTAGTACCGGTCGGTTGGACGATCGTGTTGGTGACGTTATTGCCGGTGCCGTCGAGGGTCAGAGTGTAATTTACACTCCCGGAGGACGTCAACTGATCGGCAATCGTGTTGGCGATGGCTCCGTTGTTGGTGACGCCAATGGTGGCGGTGGCCGTTGTACCGGCATTAAGCGCGATCGAATGCGTGTTGGTCCCGAGCGCTTTCGTCGTAGCATAGGTCGCCGAGAAGTTGCTCGGCGGAGGGCCGCCGGCGCTGCCGGTGGTGGTTGAACTGATCGAGCCACTCAGCGTGTTGCTAGCCACGGCGCCACCGGTCTGGGTAATCGCGATGCCATTCCATGGCCCGTTCACAAGGAACGGAGTGGTGCCCACCCCTGCGCCGTTCACCGTGTTCGCTAAGGTGGTGCTGCTGTCCTGGTTGATCGCCAGGGTCTTCACCGAGCCGGCGGTACCGGCGTCGATGGCGATGAAGTTGGCGGCGCCGGCCACTCCGGCAATCATTGCCAGGGCGGTTGATGCCATCAGTAGTCGCATGAATTTACGCATGGTACGAATGTTCCTCGTGTGCAGAACCGTTCGGCGAACCACCATGGTCGCCGGCAGCAGTCTCTCTGCCGAGGCTGCCAATTACGCCCACCAACCGTCGTGAATGCCACGGTTGATCAACTGTGTGAGGGCGCCGCGCACCGCGGCCCGCAGTGCGAGGCCGATCGGCTCGTTGGTCGCGCCCCCGAGCTCGGCATTGATGATCGATGCCGAGAATATCTTGACGATCGTTCCGCCCAGTTGCAGCGACGTCACCGACTTGGTGACCGAACTCTCCCCGAGAACTTCGCCGCTCTGCACCGCCACGGCCCGCAGGCTGAAGGTGATAAGGTCGGTCACGAACGCGCCGGTCAGGCCGTCCCCGCCGAGGGCGATGCCGCCCGTGGCCTGGCGCGTGGAGCGGTCATAGGCGACGACCTGCCCCACCAGAAGAACCTCCGCCACCTTCAACGTGCTCAACTTTCGCGCCGCGGCGGCGTGCGTTGCGTCGGCCTGGGCCACGCTGTTCAGCGCCAGGGTGGCGATCTGCCGTTCGCGCAGCAGATCGTCGACGTGCTGGCGTTCCACCAGGTTCAGATACCCGGGGGTCAGCGACCGCACGGCCGCGACCAGATAGGGCGTGCAATCCTGCGGCACCGCCGAGCTGAGTTCCTGGATGGTCGTGGAGGGCCGCCGCTGTCCGCTGGTGTCGATGCAGTTGTAGGTGCTCGCCGTCAGCGCCCGCGGCGGCGGTGGGGGCAGCGGAATGTCCTCCTCCTGCACGACAACCGCACTCGCCGACGGCAGCGGCTCCGTCGTGCAGGCGGCCAGGGCCAGCATGCAGCCGAGGACAACGACACCTCCTGCGAATTTACGACCGTGCGCCATGCTCTAGCTCCCCGACGGGATGACCAGCGTGGTCGAGCCGGTCGGTGACGTGATGGTGACGCTGATCTCGCCGTCCGAGTTGACGTAGGTGATCGAGACGTTGCCCGACTGGATCGTGCCGGCAGCGCCAGGCTTCGCGTTCGCGATTTCGCTCGCGATGTTGTACGCGACCAGCGCGGTCAACTGGGAGGTGATGGCGTTGATCAATGGCGCGTAGGGGTTGGCTGCGACGACCGACTGTGCCGCCGCGGCCGCCGCCGCCGCCGTCGCCGCTTTCTTCCCCGCTATCAGGGCATCCTGGGCCTGCTCCATCTGGTAGGGGACCGTGTCCGTGCCGCCGAAGCTCGGCGACAGCAGCGTGTAGTGCAGATCCGTGGCGCCCACCGGTGGGCTTGCCACCACGAACCCCAGCGCCGCCGCGACGGCGACGAGCCCGCAAAACAACAGTCGATGCCAGGTGGTCAGGCCGGTCGCCTCCTGGAAGCGTGTCCCGGGTCGCTCGTCAAGGCCTGTCCCGGCTTCACCCATGTCTTTGGAGGGGCACCCCGCCAATGCTCCCGCCATGAACATGGCGGCGTCGAACGGCTTCGCCAGCACTCTGGATTTCATCACTTCCTCGAACAATTATACCTATATCCTGTCAATAAACCAGCCGCCAGTGGCTGATGCCCTCTCCGTGACAGTATAAATAGGTTAGTTGCTTGAGGGCTTCCATTAGGCTTTTCGGCCTATACGGATATCTAGGTCATCTGTCCTAGTCCCATGATTCGTTCATACTGTTAGGCACAATCGTTTTAGCTTAACGGGGCGTCGGTCACGCCGAATTGCCAACCCGCCTTGGTCGGCTGGTTACACAACACCTCCTGCGCCGCAGGTCGTGCGGCGGTCGGTCATGGTCGGTGGCACGCGACTCACGCACGAGCAGCACAGGATTCCACTTGACCGACGCGTTATCTCTGTGCGCGTCAGCTCCTGGGGTGCTCGCCCGACCATCACAATAGTGGTGGAAGACTGTTCCGACAGGATCGGAAAATACCCATGCCAGGCGCCCTGACCACTGACCGATGCCTATTCGCGGATTCCGATTAACCGAATGCGATCTGCGTCGTCGGACCCGTCGGTTCCAGAAAATCGACGCTGATCCGTTGCATCAATGCACTGGTGCCGATCGATCGCAGCGCCATCAGGGTCGAAGGCATGGCGGTCAACGACCCCAAGCTCGACAAGCTGGCGCTGCGCCGTAAGGTCGGCATCGTGTTCCAGTGCGACAACCCGCTCCCGCACAAGACGGCGTTGACCGGCTGGCCGATTTGGCCGACCTTATCGGGCGTATGCTGACCGGATGGAAAACGTCAGTCGATCTGACTTGTAACGAAAGCACGCCCGCCATGCCCGAAACCACGCTGGATCGGTGCCATGCACCGCGCTCCCTGCTGTTCGTACCCGCGACAAGCCCGCACAAGGCCGAGAAGGCGTTCGCGAGTGCCGCCGACGGCGTGATCCTGGATCTGGAGGACGCGGTGGCGCTGGCCGAAAAGCCGCAGGCACGGGTTACCGCCGCGCAACTCCTGAGGACGCGCCGGGATACTCTGGTTTTTCTTCGTGTCAACGCGACTTCGACGCCGCATTGCTTCGATGACCTCCACACCGCGGCCGCCGCCGCGATCGATGGCATCGTGCTGCCCAAGGCCGAGTCCGCCGCGGAACTGGCGATGGTGGACTGGCTGCTGGCGCAGTTGGAGGCGAAAGCCGACCGGCCGGCCGGCAGCATCGAGATCATGCCGATCGTGGAGACCGCGCGCGGGCTGGCGGCCGCCGCCGAGATCGCCCGCGCCTCGCCGCGTCTGCGCCGGCTGGCGTTCGGTGCCGTCGATCTCGCGCTGGACATGGACATCGACATCGCCGACGAGGCGGCCGCGATGGCGCATGCCCGCTTCCTGCTGGCGCTGGCCTCGAAGCAGGCCGGGTTGCAGGGGCCGATGGACACGGTGTTCGTGGACATCCGCGACCCCGACGGATTGCGGGCCTCGGCCATGCGCGCTCGTGCCATGGGCTTCAGCGGCAAGTGCTGCATCCACCCGGCGCAACTCGAAACGGTGAACGCGGTGTTCACGCCGAGCGAAGCGGAACTGGCGCGCGCGAGCGAGATCGTCGCCGCCTTCGAGCAGGCGGAGGCGGCGGGCGCCGCGGCGGTTTCCGTCGGCGGCGTCATGGTTGACTATCCGGTGTTTGAAAAGGCGCGGCGTGTCCTCGCCAGAAGGCGGGATCGCTGAGATGACGAAGCCGACAGCCCAACCGTTCCATCCGGAGCAACGCTGCCCGCTCGACGGGGTGCGCGTGCTGGACCTCTCCCGCCTTGTCGCGGGCAATATGCTGAGCCTGCAACTCGCCGATTTCGGGGCGGAGGTCATCAAGCTTGAGCCCGCCACGGGGGATCCGCTGCGGGCCTGGCGCGAGGACGGCGTCGCCGCCTACTGGAAAGTCTATGGGCGCAACAAGAAGAGTGTCCGTCTCGATTTGCGCTCGGAAAACGGCAAGGCATTGCTGGCGCGTCTGATTCCGACCGCGCACGTGCTGGTGGAGAGCTTCCGGCCCGGCAGCATGGAGGCGGCCGGCTTTGGGCCCGAGCCGGTGGCGCGGCTCAACGCCAAGCTGGTGTTCGTCCGCGTCTCCGGCTTCGGCCAGACCGGGCCGTACGCACACCGGCCGGGCTTCGGCAGCCTGGTGGAGGCGATGAGCGGGTTCGCCGCCAAGAACGGCTTCGCGGACAAGCCGCCGGCCCTGCCCAATTTCGCGCTGGCCGACATGGTCGCCGGTATCCAGGGTGCCTTCGCCGTCATGGTCGCGCTGCGGGAGGCCGAGCGGCTGGGCGGGGCGGGTCAGGTCATCGACCTGTCGCTGCTGGAGCCCTTGCATGCCACGCTCGGTCCGGAAGCGGCGGCCTGGCGGATTACCGGCCGTATTCCCCCACGATCCGGCAATCGCGCCTCGATCACCGCGCCGCGCAATGTCTACGAGACCTCCGACGGCGGCTGGGTCGCCTTGTCCGCCTCGACGCAGGCGATGACGGAGCGGCTGTTCCGGGCCATCGGGCGGCCCGACATGATCGGCGATCCGCGCTTTCGCACCAACGCCGACCGGCTCGAGCATGTCGAGGAAGTGGACGCCGTGATCGGGGCTTTTGTCGGTGCGCGTAGCCTTGCGGAGAACCTGCGTTTCTTCGAGGCGGCGGAGACGACGGTCGGTCCGGTCTATGACGCCGCCGGCTTCGAATCGGACCCGCACGTCCGCGGCCGCGGCGTGCTGGTGGAAATGGAGGACAAGGAACTGGGCAGCGTGCCGATGCATGCGGTGGTGCCGCGGCTGTCGCGCACGCCGGGTGCCTTGCGCCGGCCGGCGCCCGATCTGGGCGAGCACGAGGCGGAAATAGACGCGCTCCTCGGCCCCGGCTGATAAGCGCGCGAACGGAAGGGAACATAACGGGGCAGGGCGATCCTGGAGTCGGACATCGATTGCAACCGGCGCATGTCACGTCCAACATGCGTCCACAAAACGGAGGAAAGACCAAAACAATGTCCATCACACGCAAGCAATTTCTGCTCGGTGCTGCGGCGGCCGCGGGCACCCTCGCGGCGCCGCCGGTGATCGCGGCGCCCCGGTCGGTGATTCACATCGGGCTGGATCTCGCGTCGGATCACCCGACGACGGTCAACATCGTTGCGGCGGCCAAGAAGATCAAGGAGGCGACCCACAACGAGGTCGATGTGCTGGTGTTCCCGAACAGCCAGCTCGGCGACGACACCCATATGATGTCCAATTTGCGTTCCGGCGCGATGCAGATGATGGCGGTCGGCGACAATATTTTCGCCTCCCTGGTGCCGAGCGCGGCCATCGACAACATCGGCTTCGCCTTCAAGACGGCCGACATGGCCTGGAAGGCGCTGGACGGCAAACTCGGCGACATGGTGTGCGCCGACATCGAGAAGGCCGGCCTGCATCCGATGCGCCGCATCTGGGACGAGGGTTTCCGCCAGACCACTTCCGGCACGAAGCAGATCAACACGCCGGACGACCTGAAGGGCTTCAAAATCCGTGTGCCGCCGAGCGCGATATCGCTGTCGCTGTTCCAGTCTCTTGGCGCCTCCCCGGTAACGATCAATATCGCTGAGCTGTACACCGCGCTGCAGACCCATGTCGCGGACGGCCAGGAGAATCCGCTCGGCAACATCGAAACTCAGAAATTCTACCAGGTGCAGAAATACTGCTCGCTCACCAACCACATGTGGGTCGGCTATTGGCTGGTGATGAACGGGACGTTCTGGGCCGGGATGCCGGCGGCGCATCGCAAGATCGTCGGCGATACGTTCGATGCGCAGGCGCTGGAACAACGCGTCGCCAACCAGAAGCTGGACGACTCGCTTGAGGAAGTGCTCAAGGGCCAGGGCATGGAGTTCACCAAGCCGGACATGTCCGTATTCCAGGCGGCGCTGACGAAGTCGGGTTTCTACAAAACCTGGCAGGGCAAGTTCGGCGCTCCGCTGTGGGCCGTGCTGGAGAGCTTCACCGGCCCGCTGGCCTGAGCCTGCGGACCGTCATGCGCAACGTGTTCCGGGTTATCGACCAGGTCGTGGACTGGATTTCCCAGGGGCTCGCGGCAGTGCTGGTCGCCGCCGAGATCATCATTCTCTTCGCCGGCGTGGTCGGGCGCTATGCGTTCGACCATCCGCTGGTCTGGAGTGACGAGATCGCCGGCATCCTGTTCCTGTGGCTGCTCAGCCTCGGCGCGGTGATCGCGCTGCGCCGGGGGGAACATATGCGCATGACGGTCATCGCCAACCGGTTCGGGCCGAGGGCGCAGCGTCTGGCCGCCTGCTTCGGGGCGCTGCTGGTCGTCGTGGTCTCCCTCGGCCTGATCGTGCCCGGGCTGTCCTACGCGGCGCAACAGCAGGCGTTTCTGACGCCGGTGATGCAGATGCCCGACTCCTGGGAGATCGGCGGGCAGCTCGCCGCGCTCGTGCTGCTGCTCTACGTGGCACTGCGCCAGTTGTTCACCCAGGCGAACTGGGTGGACATCGCCCTGGTGCTTGGATTCGGGGCCGTCGTCTGGTCCGGTTTCGCTGGCCTGGAGACGCAATTCGACGACCTGGGCAATTACGATCTGCTGATCTTCTTCATCGGTGTCGTCAGCTTCTGCATTTTTTCCGGCGTGCCGATCGCCTTCAGTTTCGCCACCGCCACGTTCGGCTACATGCACTTCACCACCACCATTCCGCTGTCGGTGATCATCACCCAGATGGACCAGGGGATGTCGTCGATCCAGTTGCTGGCGGTGCCGATGTTCGTCGTCCTGGGTCTGCTGCTGGAGATGACCGGCATCGCCCGCGCCATGGTGAACTTTCTCGCCGGCCTGGTTGGTCATCGTCGCGGCGGCCTGTCCTACGTGCTGATCGTGGCGATGTATCTGATCTCCGGCATATCCGGCTCCAAGGCCGCCGATCAGGCGGCGGTGGCGCCGGTGCTGCTGCCCGAGATGAAGCGCCGCGGCGTGCCGGGCGGCGAGCTGGTGGCGCAGTTGGCCGCATCCGCGGCGATGTCGGAGACGATACCGCCAAGCCTGGTGCTGATCATCGTCGGCGCCGTCACCGGCGTCTCCATCGCCGCGTTGTTCACCGGCGGCCTGTTGCCCGCCGGCATCGCGGCCGCCGGCCTGGTGCTGCTGGTCTTCTTCCGCACCCGGCGCGATCGGCCGCAGGCGTCGCATCCGAACGCGCGCGAAGTGGGCCGGCTGTTCGTGGTCGCGGTGCCGGCATTGATCCTGCCCTTTCTTATCCGCTACGCGGTGCTGGCCGGCGTCACCACGGCGACCGAGGTGGCGACCGTTGGGGTCGTCTATTCGATCCTGATCGGCATTGCCGTCTATCGTTGCTTCGACTGGCGCCGGCTGGTGCCGCTCCTGGTCGAGACGGCGGCGTTGTCTGGCGCCATCCTGTTCATCATCGGCACCGCCAGCACGATNNTCCTGGGCAGCGTGCTCGAAGGCCTGCCGGCGATGGTGCTGTTCGGGCCGTTGCTGTTTCCGGCCGCCGAGCAACTGGGCATTCACCTCGTGCAGTACGCGATCGTCGCCATTCTTGCGATGGGCATCGGGCTGTTTTCGCCGCCCTTCGGGGTGGGCTTCTACCAGAGCTGCCTGATCGGCAAGGTTTCGAGCGACGAGGCGTTCGGCCCGATCTGGGCCTACATGGCAACGCTTGTCGCCGCCCTCCTTATCGTCGCCGCCGTGCCCTGGATTTCTACCGGCTTCCTGCAATAGGTACGGCACGGGCGCTGATGCGCCCGGCCATGCGCAGCACCGTCCTGTCACAGGCCCGCATAGGTCGCCCGCTCCACCGCCCCGAACAGTTCCAGTGCCGCTGCGTCGGCAAACGGCAGGACCTGTGTCAGCAGGCAGCCGGCCACCCCGCGCGCCGGGTCGAGCCAGAAATAGGAATTGCACAGGCCGCCCCAGGCCAAGCTGCCCGCGCTGCGGCCGTTCGGCCCGGGCTGGCTGTTGAGCAGGAAGCCGAGCCCCCATTTCTGCACCATGCCGGGGAAGAAGTTGGTGTCGTTGGAGCGTTCCGGCATTCCTGAAACCAGAGTGTGCACCTGCAACTTTCCGATCTGGTTGCGGCTCATCTCCGCCACCGTCTCGCTGCGCAGCAGACGCACGCCGTCCAGCGTGCCGCCGTTCAGCAGCATGCGGAGGAAACGGCCGTAGTCGCTGGGGCTGCCGCACAGCCCGCCGCCGCCGCCGGTGAAGCCCTGGCCCTGGCCGACCGTCCAGTCGATCGGCTGCAACCGGCCGTCGGCCGCGCGCCGGTGCATCCGCGCCCGCCGTGCCTGCTGTGCCGGGCTCAGCAGGAAGCCGGTGTCCTCCATGCCGAGCGGACCCAGCACATGGTCGCGCAGATAGCGGTCCAGCGATTGCCGGCTGACCGCCTCGATCAGCAGTCCAACCATGTCGGTGCTGATGCCGTAGTTCCAGTCTGCACCTGGATCGAACAGCAGTGGCATGCGCGCCACCTGGTCGAAGTTGGTGGGGGTGCGCGGCAGGCCGGCCTGCTCGAGGGCGCGGCGCAGATCGGCGTTCCAGTCGGTGTAGCCGAAGCCCGCGGTGTGGCTGAGCAGGTGGCGCAGCGTCATGACCGTGCGGGTCGGCCGCAGCCGCGCCGCGCCGGCGGCGTCGAACCCCTCCAGCACCTGCGGCTCGGCCAGTGCCGGCAACACATCGCCAACCGGCGCGTCGAGCGACAGGCGATCCTGTTCCACCAGTTGCATCGCCCCCACCGAGACGATCGCCTTGGTCATCGAGGCCAGCCAGAAGATCGTGTCGGGGGTCATCTCGGCCGGACCCGAAAGGTCGCGCCGCCCCGCCGATGCCTCAAACAGCGTCCCGTCGCGCCGCACCGCCAGCGCCACCGCACCCGCCACCGCGCCGCGCGCCACCGCGTCGTCCAGCAGCGCGGTAATCTTCTTCACGGTCGTCATTCGGCGACGCGATGCTGGCTCACGAGCTGTCTCTGGTTGCCGCGGGCAGTCATATCGACCTCCCGCGGCGGGAGTCAAAATCCGCTCTACGCGACGAACCGGCACTGCGAGGCGGGCGTGCGGGTATCCATGTCGCGGCCACGGTTCAGGTGGTCGTCGATCTCGGCGGCACAGCCCAACATGCGGGCATACAGGAACACCGTGAAGGCCGCGGTCTCCAGTGCCGATCGCGGCAGCGCGCCGCTGCGCCAGGGTTGCCACAGCATCTTCAACAACACGGTGGCGATCACCGCGTCGATGTTCACGCAGTACACCACCCGCGACACACCGGCCTTGAACAGCGCCTCCACCAGCGCGTGGTAGTACTCCTGGAAGATGTTGTATTCGCCGCGCTGGGTGAACAGCTCGTGCGTCCAAACCTCGCGCGGGTCGTAGTTCACGGGCTGGTCGCGGAACACCGGGTGATTGACGCAAGGGATTTTCGTCACCGAGCTGCCGACCGTTTTCTGGGTCGCCTTGGTGAGCGCGTAGTCGGTCGCGCAGCGCGCCGCCAGCGTCTCGATGTCGATGCCGTGTTCGGGGTCGCCCGGATCGGCCAGCTCGGTGTCGCGGAACTGGTCGAGGAGGAAGGCGATGCCCTCATAGCCGTTGCCGCCGTGTGCATAGCCGGAATGGCTCAGAAATCCGACCGTGGCCTTGTTCAGCAGCACGCGCTCCGGCGTTTCGGGGCCGTCCGACGCCACCGCCCCCTTGGCGCCCTGGGCCGTGATGGTGCCGGGCCCGTTGGTCAGCAGCAGCCCGACCAGCGTCTGAAATCCGAACAGCGCCGCCTCGGACGGCGCCGCGCCGGTCAGCGCCAGGCAGCCGATGGCGTTCAGTCCGTAGCTGGCCAGCAGCACGTCCTGTTCCACGCCGCAGAACCGCCCGGCTTCATGGCGCTCGGCGGGCACCGAGGCGCCGATGAGGGTGGCAAAAATACGCAGCCACCACGGCAACGTCTCGGCGGTTAACCGCGATATCCGCTTCCTGCTCAATGGTCCCCAGGCGAGCGTCGCGGCAATCGCCGCCAGCATGCCATCGGCGCTGGGATAGCCGTCCTGCGCCTGCAGCCAGCGGATGAAGACCGATCGGCCAGCGCGCGCGCGCAGCCCCGCCAGCATCGCCTCCGCCCGCGCATCCGGCGCGGGGCCGCTCAGCAGCGGCCGCACCGCCGCGTCCACACTCACCGCGGCAACGCCGAAACTCTCGTCGTGGGCGTGGCGCAGGCCGGCGGCCGCGAAGGCATCGATCAGCGCGTGCACGATCGTCCGAGCCGGGGCGGCGTCGCGCGGGCCGAGCAGGCTGGCGGCGGCGGCGAGCACCAGGTTCGGCGGGTTGCCGGCCTCGCGCGCCGCCTCGGCCGCGGCCAGCGCCGCCGTGCCGTGCAGGTTCACCCCGGCGGCCACCGC
>PLTJ01000415.1 GCA_003164455.1 Acetobacteraceae bacterium | reverse complement strand
GCCATCGCGCTGGCCGCCGGCGATGCCGTGCTGATGATGGAACACGCCATCTACTCGGTGATCTCGCCGGAAGGCTGCGCGGCGATCCTGTGGAAGGACGCCAGCCAGGCCCCGGCGGCCGCCGAGGCGCTGAAACTCACCGCCGAAGACCTCAAGCGACTGAAGCTGATCGACACCGTGGTGCCCGAACCGCTGGGTGGCGCCCACCGCGACCCGGAGGCGGCGATCGCCGCGGTGGGCGAGGCGGTGCAGGCGGCGCTGACACCGCTGCTGGCGGTCGATGCGACCGTGCTGCGGGCGCGCCGGTGGGAGAAGTTCCTGGAGATGGGGCGCGAGACGATTGCCTGAGGGGCCAGGTCTGGGGACCGCCGCCGCGGAGCCGATCGCGGCGCCTTCCTCCCGTACGCTGTTTCTTGCCGTCTTTCCCTCGATCATGCTGCCGATGTTCCTGGCGGCGATCGACCAGACCATTATTGCCACCGCCCTGCCGGCGATGGCCGCCCAGCTTGGCGACGTCGAGCGGGTCTCCTGGGTGGTGGTGTCCTATCTGGTGGCCGCCACCATCGCGGCGCCGGTGTATGGCCGGCTGGGCGACGTGCTCGGCCGCCGGCGCCTGATGTTCGTCGCCCTCACCGTGTTCATCGTCGCTTCTGTTCTTTGCGCCATCGCGCCTTCCATTCTCGCGCTCACCGCGGCCCGCGTGTTGCAGGGGTTCGGCGGCGGCGGGCTGATGACGCTGTCGCAGGCGCTGGTGGGCGAGGCGGTGCCGCCGCGCGAACGCGGCCGGTTCCAGGGCTACCTCGCCACGGTGTTCGTCTGTTCCTCGACCTTCGGGCCGGTGGCGGGGGGCTGGCTGACCCAGCATTTCGGCTGGACCTCGGTGTTTCTGATCAACGTGCCGCTCGGTTTGATCGCGCTCGCCGTGGCGCTGCGCCTGCCGCGGCGCCCGCCCAGCGGGGCGTACGGTGGACGGCTGCATTTCGACTTCATCGGTCTCGGCCTGTTCGCTGGCTTCATCGCCCCCATGCTGCTGGCGGTGGAGCAGGCCCAGCGCTTCGATCCCGCGACGCTGCCGCTGGCCGCGGGGCTGGCGGCGGTGGCGGTCGCCAGCCTGATGCTGCTGCTGCGCCAGGAGCGGCGGGCGCGCATGCCGCTGTTGCCGGTCAAGCTGCTGGCACAAGCCGGCATCTGGCGCAGCAACGCGCTGGCGGCCTGCCTCGGCGCGCATCTGGTATCGCTCATAACATTCCTGCCGATCTACCTGCAGGTGGTCCGTGGCGCCTCGCCGGGCCACGCCGGCGTGCTGCTGCTGCCGCTGACCATGCTGATCGCCATCGGCTCGTTGTTCACGGGTCGGATGATTTCCTACACCGGGTACGGGGCGATTTTTCCGTCGTTCGGCATGCCCATCGTGTCGATGTTCGTGATCGCGCTGGCGTTCCTGGCGCCGCGGCTGGGGTTCGGGCAGTTGCCGTTCCTGTTCGCCGCCATTGCGCTGTTCTCGGGCACCGCGATGCCGGTGGTGCAGACCACGGTGCAGTTCATTTCGGGCCCCAAGCAGCTCGGTGCTGGGGCGGCCTCGGTGCAGTTTTCCCGCACGATCGGGGCGGCGATCGGCACGGCGGTGGTCGGCGCGGTGCTGTTCGCGACCCTGGCCGCGACTGACCCGGACGCGGCGCACCTGTTCGCCGCCATCGTCGAGACCGGTCCGCGCGCGCTCGCCGGGCTCCCGGCCGACCGGGTCGCAATATTGCAGGGCGAGATCGCCCATGCCTTCCGCGCCGCCTTCCTGACGATCGCCTGCTTCGGCGCTCTTGGCGGGGTGATGGCCTGGACCATCCCGGTGCGCCGCATCGGCTAGCGCTGCCCGGTTTGCGCCGGGCCGTCCGCCCTGTATAGGAAGCCGCGAGAAACATTCGTGCGGAGGAACCGGTCGATGATGCGCAGAAACTTCGCCGCGGTGGCGCTGGCGTTAACATTTGGTGCTAGCCCGGCGCTGGCGCAGGGCACGGTGCCGGTCGGCGCCATCGAGATCCTGAGCGGCCCGAACGCCACCTACGGCATCGCCATCAAGTCCGGGCTGGAACTGGCGCTGGACGAGATCAACGCCCAGGGCGTGCTGGGCGGCAAAAAGATCGCGCTCACCGTCGAGGACTCCGCCGCCGACAAGGATCAGGCGATCAACGCCGCGCGCAAGCTGATCGGTCGCGACAAGGTGATCGCCATCATCGGCCCGACGCTGTCCAACGAGATGTTCGCGCTCGGCCCGGTCGCCAACGAACGCGGCATCCCGACCGTCGGCACGTCCACCACCGCGGTCGGCATCACCGCCATCGGGCCGTTCATCTTCCGCACCTCGCTGCCCGAAGCCGACGTCATCCCGGTGACCTTGAAAAAGGCGATGGAGCGCGGCGTCAAGAGCATCGCGCTGCTGTATGCCAATGACGACGCCTTCTCGAAGTCGGGCTTCGACGTGATGAAGGCCGCCGCCGAGAAGGCGGGGCTGCCTATCGTGGCGATCGAGAGCTTCGGCAGCAAGGACACCGACTTCTCCGCCCAGCTCACCAAGATCAAGGCGCTGAAGCCCGACGCGGTGGGCATATCCGCCCTCGTCGAACCGACCTCGGGGGTGCTGCTGCAGGCCCGCCAGCTCGGCTTCGGCAAGGAGACCCTGTTCATCGGCGGCAACGGTTCCAACTCGCCCAAGCTCGGCGAGATCGCCGGCGCCGCGGCGGACGGGCTGATCGTCGGCAGCCCGTGGTTTATCGGCAAGCCGGACGCGGTCAACCAGAAGTTCGTCGCCGATTTCCGTAAGAAGTACGGCCGCGACCCCGACCAGTTCGCCGCCCAGTCCTACGACNNAGACGAAGTTCTCCGGCGTGATGGGACCGTTCGCCTTCACGCCCGGCCGCGATCCGGCCTCGGCCGAAGGCGTCGTCGTGCTCGAGATGCAGGGCGGCACGTTCGGTATCGCCCAGTGAGTGAGGCCGGGGTCTCTTTCCCCCAGCCTTCCTTCCCTGGTGGTGCCGGTCTATAGCGTCGCGATGCTCGCCCAGCAGCTCGTCAACGGCGTCCTGCTCGGCGCCAGTTATGCCTTGTTCGCCCTCGGATTCACGCTGATGTTCGGCGTGCTCCGGGTGATCAACCTCACCTATGGCTTCTACTTTTCGGCCGGGGCCTTCGTCGCCCTGTTCCTGACCCGTGATTTCGGTCTGGGCATCTGGGCGGCGCTGCCGCTGGCGGCGGTGGCGGCCGGGGCCATCGCCGTGGTGCTGGACTGGCTGCTGCTGGCCCGCCTGCGCCGCCAGGGAGCGCCGGAGCTGACCAGCCTGATGGTCACGCTGGGCGGCGTGCTGGCGCTCTATTCTGCCGCCACCGCCGTGCTCGGGGCGGACATCCGCCGCCTGCCGCCCGGCTTGGTGGCCGGCGCCCCGTTCGAGTTCTTCGGCCTGCGCGTCACCACGCCGCAACTGCTTGTTCTGGTCGCCAGCTTCGTCCTGGTCGGCGCGCTGATCGGACTGCTGCACGCCACCCGGCTGGGGCTCGCCATCCGGGCGATGGCGGAGAAGCCGGACGCCGCCGGGCTGATGGGCATCGACACCGGCCGCACGGCGGCGCTGGTGAGTTTCGTCTCGGGCTGCCTGGCCGGCGCCGGCGGCGTGCTGATCGGGCTCAACTTCAACGCCATCCAGCCCTACATGGGCGAATCGATGATGCTGCGGGGCTTCGTGGTGGTCATCGTCGGCGGCCTGGGCGACATCCGCGGCGCCCTGATCGCCGGCCTGGCGCTGGGCGTGGTGGAGGTGCTGACCGCGGGCTACGTCAGTTCCGGGCTGAAGGAGGCGGTGGCCTTCGCTATCCTGGTCGCGGTGCTGTGGACCCGCCCCTCCGGCCTGTTCGGCCGGCCCGCGCAGCGGCGGGCCTGAGCGCATGCCAGCCTGGCTCGACGATTTCCTGTGGA
>PLTJ01000373.1:1885-4951 GCA_003164455.1 Acetobacteraceae bacterium | reverse complement strand
CAGCTCCTCGGCCTCGGCCTTCGGCATCTTGCGCACCCAGATCGGCGCCAGCGTGCAGTTCTCCAGGATCGTCAGATGCGGGAACAGGTTGAAGCTCTGGAAGACCATGCCGACCTCGCGGCGAATGGTATCGAGCGCACGGGTGTCGTCGGTCAGTTCGGTGCCGTCGACAACGATGCGGCCTTCCTGGTGTGTTTCCAGGCGGTTGATGCACCGGATCATGGTGGACTTGCCGGAGCCCGATGGACCGCACACCACCACGCGCTCCTTCTCGGCGATGGTCAGCGACACGTCGCGCAACACGTGCATCGTGCCGTACCACTTGTTGACCTTGTCGAGGACGATGGCAGGGACCGGGTCGGTCCGGGGGCTCGGGGTCGCGGCCTGGCTCATGCGTCGGATTTCCTCTCGGGGCTGACTCAGCGGTTACGGGCGTGGCCGAACTCGCGTTCCAACCCACGGCTGTATTTGGACATGGCATAGCAGAATACGAAATAGATCGCCGCGAGCACCACATAGATCTCGGTGCCGAAGCCCTGCCAGCGCGGATCGGCCATCGCCACCTTGCCGGAGGTCAGCAGGTCGTAGATGCCAATGATCAGCACCAGCGAGGTGTCCTTGAAGTTGCTGCTGAACGTGTTCACCAGCGGCGGGATCACCAGGCGCAAGGCCTGCGGCAGGATCACCAGCCCCATCTTCCTCCAGTACGAAAGACCGAGCGCGTCGGCCGCCTCGTACTGGCCGCGCGGCAAGGCCTGCAGGCCACCGCGCACCACCTCCGCCAGATAGGCGCCGGCGAACAGGACGTAGGCCGCCTGCGCCCGCAACAGCTTGTCCGGGTTCATGCCCTCCGGCATGAACAGCGGGAACAGCACGCTCGCCATGAACAGCAGGCTGATCAGCGGCACGCCGCGGATCAACTCGATGTAGATCACGCACAGCCAGCGCACTGCCGGCATGCCGGTGGAACGCCGCCCGAGCGCCACCACGATGGCGAGCGGAAACGCCAGCGCCAGCCCGAACGTTGCCAGCATCAGCGTGATCGGCAGCCCGCCCCACTCCTCCTGCGGCACGTATTCCAGGCCGAGCACGCCGCCCCACATCAGCACGCCGCACACGCTCAGCGTGCCGAGCCAGATCAGCGCCAGCTCCCAGCGCCAGAACCGGCGCCACGCCGAGATGCCGTAGAGGCCGATGAACAGCAGGATGACGATGGCGGGGCGCCACTGCTCCAGGTACGCATAGCGGCCGAACAGGATCAGCCGGTACTTGTCGCCGATCACCGCCCAGCAGGCCCCCGCGCCGGCCTGCCGGCACAGCGCCGAGTCCGGCCCGTTCGGCCCCGTCGGCACGCTCCATACCGCATCGACGACGCCCCAGCCGATGAAGCTCATGGCCCAGCGCGCGATGACGTAAAGCAGCAGGATGCTGACGGCGCTCGACCACCACGAGTTGAACAGGTTGGCGCGCAGCCACGCCACCGGTCCCAGGACGGTCTCGACGGGCCGCTGGCGCCCTGTGTCGGGGGTCATCGTCTCAGCGCTCCACCAGCGCGATGTGCGCGTTGTACCAGTTCATGAAGGCGCTGATCGACAGGCTGATCGTCAGGTAGACCGCCATGATGATGGCGATGCCCTCGATCGCCTGGCCGGTCTGGTTCAACGTCGTGTTGGCCACCGCGACGATGTCCGGAAAGCCGATGGCGACGGCCAGCGAACTGTTCTTGGTGAGGTTCAGGAAGTCGCTGGTCAGCGGCGGGATGATCACCCGCAGCGCCTGCGGCAGCGTCACCAGGCGCAGTACCATGCCCCGGTGCAGCCCGAGCGCCGCCGCGGCCTCCGCCTGCCCGGACGGCACCGACTGGATGCCGGCGCGGACGTTCTCGGCGATGTAGGCGGCGGTGTAGATCACCAGCCCGGTCAACAGCGCGCCGTATTCCGGGCTGACGGAGCCGCCGCCCTGGAAGTTGAAGCCCTTCAGCGCCGGGTAATCGAGCACGAACGGGGCGCCGAAGGCCGCCCAGACCGCCAGCGGCGCGCCCACCAGCAGCGCCAGCGCCAGCGGCCAGACCGGCGGCTTCACCCCGGTCGCGTCCTGCCGGTGGTGGGCTATGCGGTTCCACACCAGGGTCACCACCAGCCCGATCCCGAACGCCGCCGCCGCCCAGGCGTAGGCCGGCTGCCACGCGGGCAACACGAACCGGATGCCGCGGTTGGACAGAAACACCATGTTGCCGATGTGCAAGGCCTGCCTCGGCCCGGGCAGGTTCTGCAACAGCAGGTACCAGAACAGCAGTTGCAGCAGCACCGGGATGTCGCGCATCAGCTCGACGTAGGCGGCGGCGAGGTGCGACAGCAGCCAGTTGCGCGACAGCCGGGCGATGCCGATCAGGGTGCCGAGGATCGTCGCCAGCACGATGCCGATGGTGGCGACCTTGAGCGTGTTGAGCACCCCGACGAGCAAGGCGCGGCCATAGGTGTTCACCGCCGGGTCATAGGGCAGCAACGTCTCGCTGAGCGGGATGCCGGCGACGCGGCCGAGAAAGGCGAACCCGGTGGCGACGTGGCGTGCCTCCAGGTTGCGCATGGTGTTGCTGATCAAAAACCAGGCAACTGCCACCACAACACCCACGATGACGATCTGCCAGACCAGGTTGCGCAGGCGCGGGTCCGACCATGCCAGGTGCATGCGGTGCGCCCGGACGGGCCGGGGGGCGAAACGCCTGGAATGATCGACAGCCGACATCGACAGCCCAAGTCCTTTCGGATTCCGGGAACGGCCCGGACGAAGCAACAATCGCGCCGCGCGGCTCAATGCGCGGGCAGGCACACGACACGGGCCGTCCGGTCGCCCGGACGGCCCTCGACGGTCACGGCGAGGAACGGCTCAAAGGATCGGCGGCGCGTACTGCAGGCCACCCTTGTTCCACAGGGCGTTGATGCCCCGCGGCACGCCCAGCGGGGTCATGTTGCGGTCCCACATCTCGCCGAAATTGCCGACCTGCTTGATGATGGTGTAGGCCCACTTGTTGTCGAGCCCGAGCGCCTTGCCCATGTCGCCCTCGAC
>PLTJ01000373.1:0-1876 GCA_003164455.1 Acetobacteraceae bacterium | reverse complement strand
AGTGGCTCCAGCGGACCAGGTCGAACCACTTGTCGTCGCCCTTGCGGACCATGTAGGCGAGCGGTTCCTTGCTGATGATCTCGGGCAGCAGGACGAAATCGTCCTTGTTCGGCTGGACCGCCCGGAAGGTGGCGAGCTGCGAGCTGTCGTCGGAGAAGGCATCGCAGCGGCCGGACATGAAGGCGGCTTCCACCTCGGGCTGGCCCTCCATCAGGATCGCCGTGAACTTCATGTTGTGCACGCGGTACCAGTCGGCGATGGCCAGCTCGGTGCTGGTGCCGGACTGAACGCAGATGGTGGCGCCATCCATTTCGGTGAGCGACTTCACGCCGCCCGCCTTCTTCACCAGGAAGCCGGTGCCGTCGTAGAAGTTCACGCCGGCGAACAGGCCGCCCAGGTTGGCCTCGCGGCCGAGCGTCCAGGTGGTGGTGCGGGCCAGCATGTCGACCTCGCCCGATTGCAGGGCGGTGAAGCGGTTCTGCGTGGTCAGCGGCACGAATTTGACCTTGCTGGCATCCCCCAGGGCCGCCGCCGCGACGATGCGGCAACCGTCGGCATCCAGGCCGCGCATCACCCCCTGGCTGTCCGGCAAGGAAAAGCCGGGGGTGCTGCCGCCGACGCCGCAGGCGACCTGGCCGCGCGCCCTGACGGCATCGAGGGTCGCCGAGCCGCTGCCCTGGGCCTGCGCGACCCCGGCAGAAAGCATGCCGCCAGCAAGTACGGCGCCCGTAACGAGGGCACCAAGGACAGCGGATGATCGGATCATGTTGTCATTCTCCCAAAACGCGCGGGGACTCCCCGCTGGCCAGTGACAATGCGTCAGACCCGTTTTGTGATCAATGGGGGGTTGCGTTTACCACATGGCATCACGCTGATAGGCTGGGTCCCGACACCTACCGCACGGACCCAGCATGCAAATCCTATGCAAGAACGCCCGCATCGCCGACGCCGCCCGGCCTGAGCCGCGCGCGGGTCATGGGCGGGGGGCGCCGTAGCGGCGGCGGAGCGGGCCGGCATGCTCCACATGATGAAGCTCGCCGTCGGCATCCACGACGTCGCGCAGTTGCGTGAGGTGCAGGCGAACCGCCTGGCGCGCGAGGGACGGCTTCGCCATCTGACCCGCAGCTTCCCCCGCAGCGCCGCGGATATCATCGATGGCGGTTCGATGTACTGGGTGATCGCCGGCGCCATGGTGGTTCGTCAGCGCATCTGCGACATCGTCGCGGCCCGCTACGAGGACGGCTCCACCTGCGCGGCCATTCACCTTGACCCTGACCTGGTGGCGGTGGCGGGCCGGCCCACCAGGCCATTCCAGGGCTGGCGCTACCTGGCCGCCGACGCCGCCCCGCCCGACATCGCCGCCAGCCGCGGGGCGGACACCCTCGACGACCTGCCGGAGGCACTGCGCCGTGATCTGCGGGAACTCGGTCTGCTCTAAAGAATGTTGGTTTATTGCGACCTTTGTCGCTAAAATGGACCCAGTTCGCCGCATCCCGCACCGGGGAAAAACCATCATGCGCCCAGCCCAGGCCATCGTCGCGTTCCTGCTATTCGCGCCCGGCCTCGCCGCGGCCCAGTCCAACCCATCGGCCCAGGATATCCTGAACGCCCTGAAGCCGCGCCAGGAAGCGATCGGCGCGGTCCGCGGCCTGCGTCCGGCCAGCGCTCCCGCTCCGGCCGCCGATTCCAGGCCCCAACCCGCCGCCTCCGTCGACCCGGCGCACGTCGTCACCGCCGCCATGCAGGCGGACGCCGCCAACCAGCCATCGATCGATCTTACCGTGCAGTTTGCCTTCGGCTCGGCGGACCTCACGCCGGCGGCCGCGCGCGCGCTTGATGAACTCGGCAAGGCCCTGACCGACCCCGACCTGGCCGG
>PLTJ01000188.1:538-7146 GCA_003164455.1 Acetobacteraceae bacterium | reverse complement strand
CCCGGCCGCCCGCAGCACGGTCAACTCGCGGTCGCCAGCCAAACGCTGGTAGATGAACTGCACCACCACAAAAGTCGTGATCGGCAGGATCACCGAAACGAAATACGGAATCTGCAGACTGGACAGTTCCAGGAACACGCGCAACGACAGCCCGCGATTGACCACCAGTTCGACGAAACGCAGCGACTGGGTCAGCCAGATCAGCGCCACCAGTCCGGTGGTAACCGCGACCAACGCCAGCAACAGCTGGCGGAACACGTAACGGTCGATCCGGGTGACGAGCGGGCCGGCGGTCGCGGGCACTATCCTCATCTGCGCACTTTACCCACCCCGGCGCGCCCGGCCAAACCGCAAACCGTCCTGAGCCGGAATCCAGCAGGTCACGGCAGCACCTTGCCCGGGTTCATCAGCCCCTGTGGGTCGAGCGCTGCCTTGATCCGCCGCATCGTCGTCAGTTCCGCCCCACCACGCCACTCCGGCATCATGTAGGGTTTCAGCTTCCCCACCCCGTGCTCGGCAGAGAAACTGCCACCGAGTTCGCGTACCACCGCACACACCGCGTCCATGATGTCATGGTCGCGCGCCAGGAAAGCAGCCGGGTCCATGCCTTCGGGCTGCACCAGGTTGAAATGGATATTGCCGTCGCCCAGGTGGCCGAACGGCGCAATGCGGACGCCTGGCATCAGCGCCCGGCATCCTGCGCAAGCCCTGGCGATCAACTCCGGTACCTTCGAGACCGGTACCGAGACGTCGTTCTTGACGTTTGCCCCCTCGCGCTTCTGCGCCTCGGAATGCTCCTCGCGCAGCCGCCATAGCGCGGCATGCTGGGCGGCGCTTTCGGCGATTACCGCATCCGCCACCACACCATCCGCCAATGCGCCCTCCAGCACCTGCTCCAGCGCCTCGCGCAGTCCCGCGCCGGACCGAGTCGTTGCCAACTCCACGAGGGCATAATGCTCGGCCGGGCTCGCCAGCGGCAGCGTCGCCCCGGGGATCTGCCGCAGCACGAACGTCATCCCCAGCCCCGACATGTATTCGAACGCCTGCAGCAAGGTCGGGTCGTACGACTGGAATCGGCTAAACAGATCGAGTGCGGCTTCGCACGAGGGCAGCGCGCACAGCGCCACCTCGACCTGACGTAACCGCGGCGCCAGCTTCAACACCGCAGCGGTAATGACACCCAACGTACCCTCGGCCCCCACAAACAGCTGGCGCAGGCAATAGCCGGTATTGTCCTTGCGTAGCCGGCGCAGTCCCTCCCAGACCTCGCCATCGGGCAGCACCACCTCCAACCCGAGCACCAGGTCGCGCGCATTGCCGTAACGCACGGTGTTGTTGCCACCGGCATTGGTAGCCAGGATGCCGCCGATCTGCGCCGTACCCTCCGCGCTGATGGACAGCGGCAGCAAGCAGTCGGCCGCCGCTGCCGCCACCTGTGCCGCCTTCAGCGTCACCCCCGCCTCCACCGTCAGCGTCAGATCGAGCGCATCCACCGCGCGCACCCGGTTCAGTCGCTCGAGAGAAAGCACCAGCTCGCTGCCATCCTCGGCTGGCACGGCGCCGCCCACCAGGGACGTATTGCCGCCCTGCGGCACCACGCCAACCCCGGCCGCCATGCAGGCGCGCACCACCGCCGCCACTTCCTCGGTATCGGCCGGCCGCGCCACGGCCAGCGGCTGGCCGTGATACAGTCCCCGCCAGTCCTGGCCGTATGATGCGATGTCGGAGGGTTCGGTCAGCAACCCGCGCGGGCCAAGCAGCCCGGCAAGCCGCGCAACCAGGTCCATCCTGTCGGCCGCCGGAGTGGAGCACAGGAGCGGCGTGTCATGCATGGCAGAACCTCCTCCAGCGAGCGTAGTCCACGCCCGTATCCGGTCAATGCCGCCTCTCCTGATCCCGCGGCGCCGCCGCCCGCTGCAGGCGGTCGTTGATCGCCAACCCCAACCCCTCCTCGGGCACCGGCATCACCGCGATGCGGCGCAGCCCGCGCCGGTCTCCTTCCTCGTCCAGCGCACGCAGCCCAGCGAACAGGTTGGCCGCCGCCTCTGCGAGATCGCCCGATACGCTCAACTGGAACACCACCCCCGCTCCGGCCGGTGCCGGTCCGAACGCCAACAACGCCTCGTCCGCCGCGGCCCCGCGGGCTTTAAGGCGCACCGGCAATGCCGGCGCATAGTGCGACGCCATCATCCCCGGCGAGGACAGCGCGTGTTCAGCCTCTGCCGCCGGCGGCATGCCGCGGGCGATTTTCCCCACCAACGCGACGATCGCCTCGCGCGTGACCCCTCCCGGCCGCAGCAGGCGGGGACGCGGCCCCGTCGGATCGAGCACCGTGGATTCCACCCCTACCGGGCAGGGCCCGCTATCCAGCACGGCATCGATCCGCCCGGACAACCCGGCCAGCACATGCGCTGCGGTCGTCGGGCTGACCGCGCCGGAGCGGTTGGCCGAGGGCGCCACCACCGGGCGCCCCACCGCGCGCAGCAGCGCCCGCGCATCCGCATGCGCCGGCACCCGCACCGCCAACGTCTCCAGTCCCGCCCCGGCCAGCAGCGCCACCGGGCAGTCCGCACGCCGCGGCAACACCAGTGTCAGCGGGCCCGGCCAGAACGCCTCGGCCAGCCGGCGCGCCACCGTATTCGCCTCGACATGCGCGAACGCCGCTTCGGCATCGGGGTAGTGACTGATCAACGGGTTGAAATGCGGCCGCTCCTTGGCGGCAAAGATCGCCGCCACCGCGCGCGCGTTGCCGGCGTCCGCTCCCAGGCCATAGACAGTCTCGGTCGCAAAGGCGACCAATCCGCCGCCGCGCAGCAGATCCGCGGCACGGGCGATCCCCGCCGTGTCCGGATGCAGAAGCTCGGTCACTGCCGTCCCATGGCGTAGAAATGCGGGTTGACCCAACCCGGCTTGCCGTAACCCAGCACCTGGCCACCTTCCACCACCCGCACCGACCCGCCGGCCGCCTCCAACACAGCCTGCGCCGCGCAGGTATCCCATTCCATGGTTGTGCCGAAGCGCGGATACAGGTCCGCGAGCCCTTCCGCGAGCAGGCAGAATTTCAGCGCAGAGCCGATATTGAGCGTCGATGCCACGTGTCGGCCCGCCAGGAACGGTCCCATGCGCGGATCCTTGCCGTGGTACCGGCTGGCCACCACGGCGATGCCCTCGGCCGGCGGGTGCCGTGCGGCGATCGGATGCTCGCCAGTCGCCGATCGCTTCACCACGCCGCGTCCCACGATGCCGCCGTAGACCACCCCCTTGGCCGGCACTCCCACCACGCCCAGCACCGGCCGCCCATCACGCACCAATCCGATGCACACGGCGAAGTCGTCGCGCCCGGCGGTAAATTCGCGCGTGCCATCCAGCGGGTCGACACACCAGAATCCGGTGGCCGGCGGTGGCACGTACCCCGCCGCGACCTCCTCCTCAGCGACCACCGGCACATCGGGCGTGGCGGCACGCAGCCCCGCGACGATCAGCAGCTCGGCCTGTTGGTCCGCTATGGTCACCGGCGAGGCATCGGCCTTGTGCATGGTGTCGAAGCCACGCGCGCGCACCGCCAGAATGGTCTGGCCTGCACGAGCGGCGAGTTCGAAGGCAAGAGCCAGCAGGGGAGTATCGTCCATAGCCTTTCATAGAACCGCCGGCGGTGGTCGCAAAGCCGTCGCGGCATGACAGTGGCGAACCGACGTACCGCTGCTACAGTCGCCGCCGTTTGGCTTGCCCCCCCACTGGCTTGAATCACGGAGCCCTCGCCCATGCTCGACATCGCCTTCGCCCGGTCGGCCCCACCGAAATCCGGCACCCTTGTGCTGCTAGCCGACGAAGAGGATAGTCCGGATGCGATCCGAGCGGCGGCGGACAGCGCCACCGGCGGTGCGGTATCGCGCGCGTTGGCAGCCGCGGATTTCAAGCCCAGGCCGGGCAAAACCTGCACCATTCTCGCTCCCGGCGCTGGGCTGTCGCGTATCGTCGTGGTCGGCATCGGCAAGCGAGCCGACCTGACGCCGCGCCTGGCCGAGGAGGCGGGCGGCGCCGCCGTCGCGGCGCTGACCCGCGAGCTCACCGCCAGCGTTGCCGCCGCCGAACTGTCTCCGGAACTGGCCGCCGCCTTTGCGGCCGGCGCGGCGCTGCGCAGCTATCGCTTCGATCGCTACCGTACCACCGAGAAACCCGACGACCGGCCCAAGCTCGCCAAGCTTACCGTGTTGTCGGCCGACCACGCCCGCGCCCGCGAGGCCTGGACCTCGATGCGCGTGGTGGTCAAGAGCGTACACCTCGCGCGCGACCTCATCAGCGAGCCGGCCAACGTATTGAATCCGGCCGAAATGGCCGAGCGCTGCCGCGCCCTGGAGTCGCTGGGTCTGAAGGTGGAGGTGTTGGGCCCGCGCGAAATGAACAAACTGGGGTTCGGGGCGCTGATGGGCGTCGCCCAGGGCAGCGCCAACGAACCGCGCATGGTGGTCATGCACTGGTACGGCGCCTCCGGCGGCGGCAAGGGCAAGCGGGCGCGCGCCGCCAAGCCGCTTGCCTTCGTCGGTAAAGGCGTCACCTTTGACACCGGCGGCATCTCNNTGAAGTTCGACATGGCCGGCGCCGGTGCCGTGATCGGGCTGATGGCGGCGCTGGCGGGGCGGGGCGCCAAGGTCGATGCGGTCGGCCTGGTCGGTCTGGTCGAGAACATGCCGAGCGGCACCGCCCAACGTCCCGGCGATGTAGTGAAAACCTATTCCGGCCAGACCGTCGAAGTCATCAACACCGACGCCGAGGGCCGCCTCGTACTCGCCGATGTGCTCTGGTACTGCCAGGAGAAGCTCGATCCGCGCTTCATGATCGACCTCGCCACGCTGACCGGTGCCATGGTGGTCGCCCTGGGCCACGACTACGCGGGGTTCTTCAGCAACGACGACGAACTTGCTCAGCGCCTGCACGCGGCCGGCGAGGCCACCGGCGAGAAGGTCTGGCGCATGCCGCTGGCCGAGGCCTACGACAAGCTGATCAAGTCGGAGATTGCCGATATGAAGAACGTCGCCGGCCGGCCGGGGGGCGCCATCACCGCAGCGCAGTTCATCCAGCGTTTCGTCAACGGCAAGCCTTGGGTGCATCTCGACATCGCTGGCACCGCCTGGGCCAGCAAGGACAGCGCCGTGGTACCGAAGGGAGCCACCGCCTTCGGCGTGCGTCTGCTCGACCGGCTGGTGGCCGAGCACTACGAGAGCTGACCCGCAGCCGGAACCGTATGAGAGACAAGGATGGCCGAGATCGGCTTCTACCACCTGACCCGCACCGGGGCCGACCAGGCACTGCCGCAGTTGCTTGGCCGAACCCTGGCGGCGGGCCAGCGCGCCCTGGTGCTGTGCGGCAGCCCCGAACGGCTGGCGGCCCTCGATACCGCCCTGTGGCTGTGCCCGAACCCGGACTGGCTGCCGCACGGCACCGCGGAGTCGGGCCATGCCGAGTTGCAGCCGATCTGGCTCGCGGCCGCTGACCCGGACGCCGCCGGTGCACCCAACGGCGCCCGCTTCCTGTTCCTGCTGGACGGCGCCGAGTGTGCCCGGCTCGATCTCTATGACCGCGTTTTCGACCTCTTCGATGGTGCCGACGAGGCTGCGGTGCAGGCGGCGCGACGCCGCTGGACCACCGCTCGTGCGGCCGGTCATGCGCTTGCCTACTGGCAGCAGACCGTGCGCGGCTGGGAACGCCGCGCGCAGGTAGCCGCTGTATCGGCCCACGCCCCCTAGCCCTGGCGCGCCTGTCATGCTTGCATCCCCCGCGCTGAACAACCCCGGGGAGAGGCGAATGCGCCTGATGGCACTCTGCGTGGCCGCCGGCCTGCTCGCGGGCAGCGCCGCCCATGCCGCCGGCACGTTGCGGTTCGGGCTGGATTTCGACCCCGATGTTCTCGATACCGCCCGCAATGGCAGCTACACCGACCGTATCGTCTTCACCGCCATGTGCGACCAACTGCTGGACATCGATGCGCAGCTGAACTTCGTGCCGCAGCTCGCCACCGCCTGGGAATGGGCGCCGGATGGGCTGGCCCTGACGGTGCACCTGCGTCCCGGAGTGTCCTTCCAGGATGGCACGCCGCTGGACGCCGAGGCGGTGCGCGCCAACCTGGAACGCTACCGCACCGCCCCCGAAAGCATCCGCAAGACAGAACTGAAACCGATCAGCAGCCTGGAGGTGGTGGACCCCCTGACNNTGGCGCAGGACCACATCACGCTGGACCGCTTCCCGGGCTACTGGGATGCCAAGGCGATCGACCTCGACCGTATCGTCTTCCGCACCATCGTCGATGGCACCGTGCGGCTGGTGAACCTGCAATCCGGCCAACTTGACATCGCCAATCGTATCGCCGCCACCGATGCTGCCGCTGTGAAGTCCGACCCGAAGCTGCGCCTGATCACCTCACCCTCGTTCGGCTACCAGATCGTCACGTTCAACCTCAAGGCGGACACCCCGCTCGGCCGCGACGCCCGGGTGCGCGCCGCCCTCGTCAAGTCGATCGACCGCCGGGCGCTGAACCAGGTCGTGTTTGACGGGCTGAATGTGCCCAGCAACCAGACCGAGGCACCGGGCAGCCGTTACTGGAACCCCGATTT
>PLTJ01000188.1:0-510 GCA_003164455.1 Acetobacteraceae bacterium | reverse complement strand
TCGCCCTGGTCACCGCCACCAAGGCGGGAACCTACGATGCCGCCATGGTCATCTGGAGCGGCCGCCCCGACCCCGACGGCAACGCCACGATCTGGATGTCGTGCGGCGGCTTCTTGAACTGGGGTGGCTACTGCAATCACACGCTCGACGACCTGTTCGCCCAGGGCGCGGCCATCACCGACCCGGACAAGCGCGTGCCGATCTACCGCGAGGCCGCCGCGATCGAGCAACACGACGTGTCGCATCTGGTGCTGTTCCATTTTACCTGGTTGTGGGGCGTGTCCGACCGGGTCGTTGGCTTCCGACCAATGCCGGACGGCCTGACCCGCGTGCAGGGCCTGAAGCTCATGAACTGAAGGCCGATCGACAGGGTCGTGTGCTCCGACGCCGGCGAGAACGGAGGGATGTTTCGCCATGCCGCAGGACCGGCTGTGGCAAATGGACCGGCTGCGTCGCGGCGCCCCGGCCTGACGGCAGCCCCCCTCAAACAAACTGCCCGCGCAGGAAACC
>PLTJ01000271.1:1348-10161 GCA_003164455.1 Acetobacteraceae bacterium | reverse complement strand
GATCATGATCGAGGCGATGCTGAGCTTCCCACAGCCACGGGGTCGGCAAAGAACATCCGCTCGGAGAGGATGAAGACGAGGGCGAGGCCGGTGGCCAGAAGGCGGCGGCATCTGTTCTCAAACAAGTCAGGACATTTTTTTCGGACGGAGGCATAAATCGCCAGGATCGTGCTATTAGGCCGATCTCAGCGCCGGACATTCGGCAAACGAAATACAACTAACACGCACGGGTGGCTTTTTTAAACCGCTGTCGACCGCAGCTAATCGTGCATGAAAGAACTCCTGCCGGCAGTCCCAACTTGTCCGACGTAAGGCATCTTGTTCGCATCTTTGCAACGAAGGGAAATCGATGTGATCGGCCAGCTGCGCTTGCCCGACCATGCGTTCCGGGTCGAGACTTGGCTAAGACGATCCATGCCGGCAACGTTCAACATGGAATCGCTGAGATCAAGCAATTTGGCCGATCACAGCGATCCTGGATCCGTCCCGGCCGTACTTAGTCCCCGCTTATCAACCAATTGACCCGGTCGCATAGACGGTCCTTCGGGTAAGCCGGGAGGCGCTGGCGGCGGCGATGCAGAGCGCGCCGATCATGCCAGGCATGTTGCGCCGGTGATTGGTCGTCCAGCAGAAGGCACCGAGGTAGTTGGGTAGATGCTTTGGCGAGAACACCTTGTAGGTCGCCTTCAGCGCGGTGCTGAGATTGGAGATCAGGGTGTTGACGTTGAAGAATGGCCCGCCACGCTCGCGTTCCGGACGCTTGCCGCCGGTGACGGTGGCGACGTGGGTGCGTCCGGCCTCGCCGAAGACACCGAAAGCCTTGGTGCCGTCCGTATGTACCACCGCGCCGGGTACAATATGGCTGTCGCGGAACGCGGCCGCCGCCTGGTTGGAGAAGCTGTTGACCACGCGCATGACGACCGCACCCATGCGGCCGTTCGGCCAACGCTCGGCGGCGGCGATGACGCGGGTCTTGCCAGCGGTGCCGCTGCCCTCGTTGCGCTCGCCACCGAGATAGACGTCGTCGGCTTCCACGATCGGCGTCCAACCGCCCTCCGCCGGCGCGCCCAGTTGGCAGCGATCGCTTTCCTGGGTCATCGCGTGGCGCAGGCGCTTGTGCAGATACCACGCGGTCGGATAGCTGACGCCCAGGCGGCGGCCCAGTTCGACTGCGGAGATGCACTGCTTGGTGCTGCTCATCAGGTGCATGGCCCGGAACCAGATGGTCAGCGGCAGCTTGGTGTCGGCCATCACGCTGCCCGAGGTGATCGACCAGCGCATGTCGCATCGCGTACAGCCGACCCGGCGGTCATAGACGTAGCTTTTCGGATTGCCGCAGCGCGGGCACGACATGCCCGCGGCCTGGCGCACCTTCACCCACGCTGCCAGACACTGGTCTTCCGTGCCATACAGCCGCTCGAATTCGGCGTCCGTCAGCCCCCGCATGATCGCTCGCATCGCTCCGGTTCCTTGCTCGTCAGCGGCNNGTACTTAGTCGCATCTTGTTCGAAGCCGGGACCCGCATCTTCACAGCCCCATTTTCGAAGCCGAGCCGACTTTCCAAACGCCGCCGATAATTCGCGTATTCGTTCGAGCACCGGCGCCGTGATCGGCCGAAATGCTTGATCTCAACGATCCGGGTCAGTCAGAAATCAGCCGCCGATCTTCTCCATCCACAAGCCAGGCTTTGGGGCTCATCTTTCGTTTAAAAGAATATCGCAACGAAATCGCGAAAGATCGAAAAAAGTCTGGTCTGGTTTGCGTGGCTCGATCTCCAGATCAGGTCTCAAGGAGCCTGAAGGGCGAGCGCAGTTGGTGGCAGCCATAATCGCCGCGGCGGCGAACACCGATGGCAAGCGGGCCATCGCCGGCCTTGCCGAGATCCCTGCGCGGCATTTCACCCCAGCGATTCGAACAATTGTCCCGCGGCAGCAAGCTTGGCCGGACAGCGACGCGCTGCCGCGCCTTGGCCTACTCGCTTTTTGGACCGCTTTGGACGACCCGGTGGGCCGGCACAAACTGCCCCAGACCGTTGCCAACCAGCTCCGTCAACACGACCGAGCCCACATCACCTGGTGCTGGTGTCCCGGGCTCGGGCTGGGCATCCAGGTCGGCGACAAGTTCGCCGATCTGACGGCGGAGGCGATGCAGCTGCGCACGACGTTCCAGGGCTTGCTCGCGCAACCGACCGCCCGCACCACCTTCCACTAGGAGCGGTCTTCTGCCCAAGCGTTCCCGGTCGGCTGCGCCTCCATCAGCTTCGGCCACAACCGGCAGGTCACCGGGTCGTAGCGCATGGTGGTGTCGCCGTAGCGCGCGAAACGCCCGTAGCGGGCTTTCCAGACGCGAATCAGCATCTCGCTGGACTGCACGTCGGGGCGGTGGACGGTGATGCCGGTGTCGCAGCGGCTGGCAAAATGGATGGTATCGGCGATGTCGTCGCCCTCGGGGACGAGCATCTTGCCTTCCTTGTCCCGTTTCAGCTTGGTGGGGTGCACCACCAGGACGATGTTGATTCTTAACTCATAGACTATGCCGACAAAGCCCTGGATCACCTTGCCGAGCCAGCGGCTGTGGTTGTACTCGCGGTCGGGCATCTCGTCGTCGAATTCCTGCCACGGATCGACGATCACCAGCTTGGCACCGGTGCGCTTGGTCAACTCGCAGATTCGCCCCTTGAGCCAACTGACCGTTGGCATGGTCGAGCGATCGGGCCAGCGGATGAAGCTGAAATGCCGCCTTACCCAGGCCATGACCTGCATGACCTGGTCCAACGGCATGGACGGGAAAGAAAGGTTGGCGTGCTGCGCGATCATCCGCGCCATGATCACCTCGGGCCGCAGTTCGGCGGAACAGATGATGGCATGGAAGGGGCGCACCAGCCGGTTGACCTTCATCTCCTCTTCGTTGTGCTCGGCCAGCATCATCGCGACGGCGTTCCAGAAAGTCGTCTTGCCCCGCCCGGAAATGCCGGTGGTCACCAGCAGCAGCCCCTCGTCGGACAGGCAGAAGCGGTCATCCAGCGCCGGATATCCGGTGAGCAGCCGCGTCTCGGCGATGCCCGCATGCAGGTTGGCGATCGCCTCCTCGGTGACCTGGTATTCGCCCTCGATGGGGTAGGGCAGCGCGTTGTCGATCGCATGCTGCACCGCCTCGGCGCCGCGCTTGGTAAGGGTCTCCTTGCAGTCCTTGCACCCCGCCGGCCAGCGAACCTGCCAGCAACGGCCCTTGCCGATCCGACGCGCGACCTCCTCCATGTGGCGCTGCCCTGCCGGATCCATGTCGCCGGCAAGATAGACCCGCTTCAGCCGGTCCAGCCGCGGCTCGCCGTAGAGCGCCTCGTAGCGGTGATCATCATCGGTGAGCCGGTCGAAGTCCGCCTCGGGCTTGAGTTTGGTGGGCGAGCCGTCGGGCAACGTGGTGCTTTGGTGGTAGCCGCATTCGTAGGCCGCCAGGACGTCATCCTCGCCTTCGACGACGAGCCCCATGTCCTCGGTGCGGAAGCTGTCGATGTTGTAGAGCGAGCGGCGGGTGTCCAGCTCCTGGCGGAATCGCTTCACCGTCTTGTCGCCACGTGGGTAGACGGCCTTGTATTTGACGTTCACCAGCTCGCCGTCGTCGACGTAGGGGTAGGCGATCACCGGCCGGGTCTTGAAGGTGTCCTTGACCTCGACCCCCTCCTTGTCGATCACCGGCATACGCCAGTCCGTGCGGTACACGCCGAGGGCGAACAGGGTGTCGTCGGAGATCTTGAAGCGGGCGAAGTAGGCCACCAGGGTGTCTGGCACCTCGGGATTCACAACCGGCGTTAGCTTGCGGTAGTGCTTGGGGGCCTGCTGAGGTCGCTCCGGCGCGTCTTTCAGCCGGCCGCCGCCCGAGAATCCGCAGTTGTTGGCGCGGAAGCAGTGCCAGGTTGCGCCGAAGCCGTCGCGGTCGATCGCCACGAAGAAGTTGCGTTCGTGCTCCCGGCCGCCCTGACACTTCGGGCAGTAGATTTTCGACCGCGATCCGCCGTGCTGGCGCCCGGGAACCGGCACCTCGTACAGTTCGATGTCCTCACGGTCGAGCAGCTTGTGGAGCGTCTCGGCCGGCGCCTGCCTGCCAGCCATGTCAACTCTCTACAAGGTTGCCGGAAAGCCTCATCTGTTCCAAGGCCATAGCAAGCGTGTCGTTGATCCGCCGGTTCTCTTCGGGATCCGGGCCAGCGGCCTTCCCGTTCTTGTCGAAGAGGACGCCGGCGACCATCTCCGGCTCATCCGGGTGGCGCAGGATTTCCGGCTCCTCGGCGCCCTCGATCCCATGGTCGTAGCGTCTCGCCGCACGCATGGCATCGACGCGCTCGATCATTCCGACAGTGGCCACCTGGTCGATCGTGGTTGGGTGGCCCCCTGGGCGTTCCCCGCGGAGCATGCGATCCTTCACGACGCAGTCGAGGTAGCGGCACCAGGCGTGTAGCCTCCCCTTCAGGAAGTGGTGGCTCATGATGCGAGGCAGCGCGCCGGCGCGGCGTGCCGTCATCGTCGCCTGTGGGATCGGGCTACCCGCCATCACCTCGTTCCAGACGTCGATCATGTCTTGCGGGGTGACTTTCGGTGCTGCCGGCTGATCGGACGGGATCTCGTTGGCAGTGGTCGTCGATGGCTCGGCCGGCGCGCGGCCATCGACTTCTGGTTGTAGTGCCTGCTCCGGTTGTGTTGCTCGCTCGGGTTGTGTCGTTTGCTCCGGCGTTCGGCTGTCCGCATGCGCTTCATTCAAAAAAACCGGGGCGGCGTCGCGCGCGTGTACGCGCGCGCGCCCCTTGTCTTTCTTACTTTCTTGTCTTCTTCCTGAACCTGTACTCTGAATGTTGGTATCTGAGATACCAGTACAGGAAGTTGGTACAACCACGCGCGCGCGCGAGGCTGGAGTCCTCCGATGGACGACTCCAGAGTCCTCCAGAGAACTCGAGTCCTCTGGAGGACTCGAGTCCTCCAAAGAGCTTTGGAGTCGTCCTTCCTTGGTGCCGTGGAGACTTTCTGAGGGGCTATCGGCAGATTCACAAATACTACCTGCGGCTGTCCAGCCAACGGCGGTGTAGGTCATCGGTTTGTGGCCTCCACTCCACCGATCAGTGATCCGCAGCAAGCCGATCTCATCACAGTGGTTCACCGCGCGCAGGACCTGTCCATGGCTGAAACCGCCGCCCATGTCCTCGATGATTTGTCTGATGGAGGGCCACGTGGCACCAGCTCGGTTGAAGCGTGCTGCGATGGCCAGAAGAACCCGGCGATCAGTAGCGCGGGCGAGGTGATCGAGATAACGCTGGGCCCAGGCGATGCCGAGGGGGCTGCTGAAGGTGCTGCTCATTGTTCGAAACTCCACCACTCTTGGTATGCAGGGCGGCGAACAACAAAGGTCTGCGGCGACGGCGGAGGTCTGTCGTTGGCTGTCCAACCCACCGCGGTGAAGATCAGCGGTTTGCTGCTTCCGCCCCCCCGGTTGGTGATCCGCAGCAAGCCGAGTTTCTCGCAGTGGTTCACCGCGCGCAGGATCTGCCCTCGGCTGAAACGGCCGCCGGCGTCCTCGATGATCTCTTTCGTAGAGGGCGATGTGGTGCCGGCTCGGTTGAACCGAGCCGCGATAGTGAGGAGAACCAGGCGGTCGGTACTGCGGTCGAGGCGATGGAGGTGGCGTTTGGCCCAGAGGAAACCGAGTTGGCTGCTGAATGTCTTGCTCATTTTCCCGGACCCCTCGTGGCGGGATCATCGGAAAATGACATCTTTACGCGATTATCGTAGTCGCCCGGCCGTTCCAGCAGCTTACGGCACGGCGGTATCCACGCGCATTCAGTGTATAGATGCGAGCAATCCATCTCCCAGACTAGCCACGCATAACCCGTGGCCGTGGAGATTTTGCCGTCGAGCCGGCCTCTCACGATAGGCACCCGCTCGGTAAACTGCATGAACCTAGCTGGTGGATGATCTCGATAGAGTCTTTCGTAGCGGCCGACACTCTCTAGAAAAACCGTCCGGGCGATTATTGCCACTCCCTTACGCGCCACTTCGAGGGCGCGCAGCACGAACTCTTCAGCAAGGCGGAATGGGGGATTGGTGACCACCCAGTCGACGGACTGCTTTTGGCAGTTCATTTGGAGGAAGTCAGCGAGGGTACCATGCCCATGGTCGTAGATGTCGGAACTGAACACCTGACCAAAGTACTCTCCAAGAACCGTTGCCATATGCCCAGCCCCACATGCGGGCTCAAGGCACGACATCCTGGACAGGGCCCGCTTGTCTCCGATTCCATATTCCAAGAGAGCTCGCGTCGCCCATGGCGGTGTTGGAAAGTCGTCGAGGCTGTCCAATGGCTCGAACCGTTGGGACATGACGGCATGCGAACGGTTTTGGTTCACGGAAAAACTCCATACTGTCTGGAGCAACCTGGAACGGTATCCCTTCCCCTAATATCGAAGAGATCGTGCGCGCCGCCCACTCCACGGGCCAAGGTTTCAGCAGCCTCGGTAGTGCGACATCCGCCGGCTGTCGACCATAGAGAATGGCCTCGATGTCTTGAGCGAGCAGTGTCAGGCGCAGTATGCTGGCCGCCGTGCCGAGGATCGACGTCGAGTGCGGCGAACTTGTTGCGGTTACCAGTTGGTACGCCCACCAGCTCACCCGGAAAGCGCCGCCAGAGTTCGCGGACACCAGCCGGGTCCGAGGTGGCATCCTTGAACCCGTGAGAGCAGGCAGGCCTCTTCGTCAGCACGCACGGAAACACCGCGAGCCCCCGTTGAGCAAGAGCCAGCGCGGCGGAGAGTGCGTTCATCGCACGACCTCCTGCCGAAGTGCGGAGGCGAGTGATAAGGAGCGAACCGGGTCGCCGCCGCGGTCACCCGTGGCGCGGTCACCCGTGGCGAAGTCCGCCCACCGCCCGGTGGGGTGGCGTTCCATTTCAGGCGGCCGTCGCTCGTTCGGCCGCGGCGATCTTCTGCTCCACCCGCTCGAAAATCGCCAGAGTGGGATGGTAGGCGCGGCCAGCAATGATGGTAGCCGGCAAACCCCACGCCTCGATCGTCCGCGGGCTGATCTTGATGCCAGTCTTTTTCTCGATCTCGGTTGACGCCCCCTTTCGGTGCAGGCGCGGCGGCAGGTCACTCAGATCAATGGAAGGCATCTGGGACTCCGTAAACCGTGGTTCCGTTACGGAGCGTACTGAATGACGTTCGCTTACATCATGCAATCGGTGGGCAGCGGGCGGCCGCGCCCGATCAGTTTGCCCGGTCAAGACTGGCAGTTTTTTTTGATTTTCAGCGGGCGGCTGCTTTGCTCAGCTTCCGGTCAGTCTGCCGCGGTTTTCGTTTTCGTTCGGGAGGCAATGCGCCCCACGCCGCAAGGGCTTGCCGATAATTGCAGCCCGTCGCCTTCCGACAATCCGCCAACATGACCTCTCGCTTCGGGAGCACCTTCAGGTTGGCTGTGTGCTTGTCCATCCACGCCCTAGCAGCAGCGAGCCCATCTGACTGCCCCTGCCCGGACATTGCAGCGGTGTCTTCGGGTGATGGCCATAGGCGCATCGCCTCGGCCGCACGGAACCGTATCAGGTCGAAATATGGCCCCTGATATCCCGCCCACTCTTTCGGCGGCCTCGTTTTATCATAAACCAGCCAATCGGTGAATTCGATCGTGCGCGGGCCGAGGAACAGAGTTGCGGAAATTGCTTCGTGTTCCGCGCTGACGTTGGGTTCCCCCCACCCATAAGCGCGTCGCCCCCATGCCGTCATCCGCCCCTCCCGGACGGCTTCTATCAACACGGAATGCGCGGCTTCGATCTTGTGGTCGAACTCCGTCAGCAGCTCCACGTCGTGGCGCAGTTCGGCGGCGAGACCCTGAACCGGCGGACCGATCCGTCGCATCAGCCGGCGCACATGAGCCCGGTACGACCACGCCGGCGCAAAGGTTGGAAGGCTGGGCCACAGGCGCCCAACATCCGTCGGTGATTTCCGTCGAGGGCCGGCTGGGTAGGGAGGAAAACCGCGCCACACGTGCCCCGCTGTTCGAGCTTCTATCGCTCTTAGTAGGATCGTAGGCTGATCGGGAAATTTGAAAGCACAGCTGAGTTCCCACTCCCGCAACGATCGCTTCAGCAATCCGTCGGTTAGTTCCTCCCAGCGATCAAGTGGTAAGCTTCGGCGGAAGGCAATCCAGGCGACCGCCTCATCAGTTCGCATCCACTTTCCACTCGCCTCGGGCTGATCACCAGCGCCCATCGCGTTATCCTTTGGGAAGGCTTCACCCATGGCCGCCTCATGTGCGAGGTCAGTCGGGACGGGACTTCGCCGTCCCGCTGCACCGCATGTCTTCTACCGAGTCGTTGGTGCGACTCAGTAGAAGGATATAGCATCGTCGGCCGAGTCGCAGCCCTTGTTGACGGTCGGCGGGACGGGCTCGGATTCCCCTCAGGAGGGCACCGGGATTGTCGGCTACAACGTGCAGACCGCGGTCGACGCCAAGCACCACCTGATCGTGGCGCATGAGGTGACGAACGTCGGCCACGACCGGGCGCAGTTGGCGAACATGGCCCGACAGGCGCAGGAAGCGATGGGTCATACACGGCTGACCGTCCTGGCCGACCGCGGTTACTTCTCCGGATGGGAAATCCATGCCTGCGAACAGGCGGGGGTCGTCCCATACGTGCCGAAGCCGCTCACCTCTGGGGCAAAGTTCGACGGCCGGTTTGGCAAGCAAGACTTTGTCTACCTACCCAAGAAGGACGTCTATCGCTGCCCAGCGGGTGAGCACCTGAAGTGGTGGTTCAATCGGGTCGAGGACGGCAAG
>PLTJ01000271.1:0-1316 GCA_003164455.1 Acetobacteraceae bacterium | reverse complement strand
CGGCGGCAGATCGTCGAGCATCCGTTCGGCACGCTCAAGGCGTGGATGGGGGCGACCCACTTCCTGACCAGAACGCTCAAACGGGTCAGCACCGAGATGAGCCTCCAAGTGCTGGCCTACAACATGAAGCGGGTCATCGCGATCATGGGCATCGGCCCGTTGATGCAGGCCATCCGGGCCTGAGCGCCCNNTCCGGGAAAGACCGCGGCAGCCGTCCGCCAGACGCCGGGGCGGCATGGCTCGGGCGAAAGGGTCAACGCACCATCGACGCCTTGATCCGCGACACCGTGCCGTTGCCGACGCCGATGGCTTTCGCGACCTTCTTGATGCCTTCTCCCTTCGCCAGCCGGGCGCGTATGGCCGCCTCGACCTTGGCCGACGTCCTCGGTCGCCCGAGACGAACGCCGCGGGCCTTTGCGCTTTCGAGACCTGCCATGACCCGGCTCCGGATCATCGCCCGCTCGAACTCGGCAAAGGCACCGGTCACCTGAAAGAACATCCGGCCGGCGGGAGTGGTGGTGTCGATCGCTTGCTGATGTAGGACCAGTGCCACGCCCGCCGCCTCCAACTCGCTGAGCGTGCCCAGGAGGTCCATCAATGAGCGGCCCAAGCGATCCAGCGCCCATGCCAGCACCACATCGAAGCGGCCGCGTGAGGCATCCTTGAGCAGTGCGTTCAGGCCAGGCCGCTGGGTGCGACCCTTGGCGCCGGAGATGCCGTTGTCAGAATAGACGTGCGCCACTTGCCAGCCGCGCTGTTCGCACACCATCTCCAGCGCCAGCCGCTGGTTGTCCACCGTTTGGCCGTCGGTGCTGACTCGCAGATAGATGGCTGCCCGCTTCAGCTTGCTCACCATTTCCACCCCCATCGCTGGGACGGAGACTAGGGGTAGTGGGTCCGGGAATCAATTGGTTTCTGGACCCGGAAATGGAGGTGAAGAAGGTTTAACCAAATCAATCTCTTGCCCTTTGCCAGTTCAGAGGGGTTTTCTGGACCGGCCTGGGGTTCCGCTGTGCGATAAACGTCTTGGGACGCCCCTGTCTGTGGGCGTATCACCGCAGCGTGATAGCTCCGCTCTGATGGTGGCCGATGGACATCCTTGCGCCTCACGAGCCTGGCCCCGCAATCGGGGACTTCGTCGACATACGTAGCCGTCCCTGGCTGGTGGAGGGTATCGAGGATCGTGGCAACGGTCTCTCGGTCCTCAAGCTGTCCTGCATTTCGGACGATGCCCAGGGCGATCAGCTCGAAGTAGCCTGGGGAGCCGAAATCGGCGCGCGCACACTGTCCGACGACGCGTGGTCGCGGATCGCGGA
>PLTJ01000172.1 GCA_003164455.1 Acetobacteraceae bacterium | reverse complement strand
TGTTGTCATCGGCCGGCGGGCGGGGGTCGATTGCATGGCCTTCCCCCTATAAGTAACGTCCGGCGTACGCAACGGGGAACGGCTGAAACGATGGACATGTCAGGCGAGCGTCGGATTTCCGCACCGCCCGAAGCGGTATGGGCAGCCCTGAACGACCCTGCGCGCGCCCTGGTGCAGAGCCTTTCCCGCCCGGCCTCGCCGCGCGAGATGGACCGTTGGAGGATGGCGTTATGAGCATGATCGAAGCCGATGACGTGCTGGCCACCGCCGCCGCCTGGCGGGCCGCCGGCGAGCAGGTGGCACTGGCCACGGTGACGGAAACCTGGGGCAGCTCGCCGCGCCCGGCCGGCAGCCGCATGGCGGTGACGGCGAGCGGCAAGATGGCCGGTTCGGTCAGCGGCGGCTGCATCGAGGGCGCGGTGGCCGGCGCGGCGATGAAGACGATCGAGAACGGCAGCCCCGTCCTGCTCGAGTTCGGCGTCACCAACGAGCGCGCCTGGGAAGTCGGGCTGGCCTGCGGCGGCCGGGTCAAGGTATTCGTGGAGAAACTCTCGTGACACCGGCGGTGCTGGCCGCGCTGACCGCGGCACGGATGGCCAACCGGCCGGTGGTGCTGGCGACGAAACTGCCCTCCGGCGAGCAGATGCTTCTCCCCGACGACGCCGCGCCGGCCGGCCTGGCCGAAGCGGCGCGCGCCGCCTTGCGCGACGACCATACCGGCACCGTGACGCTGGCCGACGGGGAGTGGTTCCTACATGTCTACAATCCGCCGCCGCGGCTGGTGGTGGTCGGTGCGGTGCACATCGCCCAGGCGCTGGTGCCGATGGCGGCGCATCTCGGGCTGGCGGTGGTGGTGGTCGATCCGCGCCGCGCCTTCGCCACCGCCGAGCGGTTTCCCAATGTCACCATCTGCACGGACTGGCCGGACGAGGCGATGGACGCGCTGGCGCCGGATGCGCGCACGGCGGTGGTGACGCTGACGCACGACCCCAAGCTGGACGACCCGGCGCTGGACCGGGCGCTGCGCAGCGCGGCGTTCTACATCGGCGCTTTGGGCAGCCGGAAGACGCACGCGGCGCGGCTGAAGCGTCTGGCCGACCTCGGCCACGACGCGGCGGCGCTGGCGCGCATCCGCGGCCCGGTGGGGTTGAATATCGCGGCGGTCACGGCGCCGGAGATCGCGCTGTCCATCCTCGCCGAGTTCGTGGCGGTGCGCCGCGGCTCGCCGCTGGCCGCCAGGCCGGTGGCGACGGCGGCGTGAAGGCGGGAAACGTGGTATGGTCGTGTTCCTGAAGCAGGAGGCTGCGGGAATGAAACCCTCCGAGGCACTGGAGCAGCATCGCGCCGAAATCCGCCGCCTGACCGAAGCGAACCGCGCCCGTAATCCGCGCGTGTTCGGCTCCGTGCTGCATGGCAACGACACCGCCGAAAGCGACCTCGACCTGCTCGTCGATATCATTCAGGGAACGTCGCTGTTCGACCTCGCGCGCCTCCAGGGCGCCCTGGAGGACTTGCTGCATGTCCCCGTCCATGTCGTGGCCGCCCCAGAGCTGCCGCGCCGGGCAGCCCAAAGGATTTTGCAGGAAGCCCAGCCGCTGTGAGCGATAAGGAAGAACGAGCCATCGACTATGTCGAGGACATCCTCAGGGCTGCCGACCGTATCCGGCTTTACACCGAAGGTCTGAACGAGGAGGGCTTCAGTCTCAGTCAGTTGGTCCAGGATGCGGTAATGCTCAACATCGGGATCATCGGCGAGGCGGCGAGCCGGATGATGCGCCAGTGCCCCCGCTTCGTCGCGCAGCACCCCGACATTCCCCTGCGCGACGCCTATATCATGCGAAACAGACTGGTCCACGGCTACGACACTGTTATCGTCCAGACCGTCTGGGAAGCCGTGCAACGCGACGTTCCTGCACTGGCCGGGCAGCTCCGGGCAGTCGTGGAGACGTTGCGGTTGCAACATCTGTGATCTTCGCCGCCTTCCCACTCGATGAAGCGCTCGGCGCCATCCTCGCCCATTCGCACCGCCTGCCCGGACGGGTGCTGAAGAAGGGCGCCGTGCTGGACACGGCCGCCATCGCCGCGCTGCGCGAGGCCGGCCACACCGAGGTCCTCGCCGCCCGCCTTGAGGCGGACGACATCGCCGAGAACGAGGCCGCCGAACGCCTCGCCGCGGCGCTGGACGCGGCCAACCTCACGCGCGGGCGCGCCGGCACCGGAAGGGTCAACCTGCATGCCGGCGGTGCCGGCCTGCTGCGGGTCGATGCGGCGCTCGTGGACCGCATCAATGCGCGCTACGAGGGCCTCACCCTCGGCACCTTGCCCGATGCCAGCGCGGTGGCGCCACGGGACATGGTGGCGACGGTGAAAGTGATCCCCTTCGCCGTGCCCGGTGCTGTCCTGGACGACGTGGAACGCATCGCCCGCGCCGCGCCCGTGCTCACCATCCATCCCTTCCGCCGGCTGCGCGTCGGCCTGGTGGTCACTGAACTGCCGGGACTGAAGGAGCAGGTCACCGAGGCCACCATCGCCGCCACCGAGGCGCGGGTCACCGGCCTGACCGGCACGCTGCTGGCGCCGCTGCGCTGTGCCCACGAAACCGCGGCGATCGCCGAAGCGCTGCGCCGGTTGCTCGCGGGCGGCGCGCAATTGCTGCTGGTGGCCGGCGCCTCCGCCACCGTCGACCGCCGCGATGTCGGCCCCGCCGGCGTGGTCGGGGCTGGCGGCGAAATCACCCATTTCGGCATGCCGGTGGACCCGGGCAACCTGATCTGCCTGGGCCGCATCGGCGCCGTTCCCGCTTTCGTTTTGCCGGGCTGCGCGCGCAGTCCGAAAGCCAACGGCATCGACCTGGTGCTGCAACGCGTCTTCGCCGGCCTCCCGGTCGGAGCCGCGGAAATCATGCGCATGGGGGTGGGCGGGCTGCTGAAGGACACCGACGCCCGGTCGCTGCCGCGTGCCCGCGCCGCCGGCAGGCCCGCCGTACCGCGTCCGGTGGCGGCGGTGGTGCTGGCCGCCGGCCAGTCCACCCGGATGGCGCCCTATAACAAGCTGCTCATCGCCGACCGCGCGGGCAAGCCGATGATCGCCCGGGTGGTGGACAACGTGCTGTCCTGCCAGGCCCGGCCGGTGCTGGTGGTGACCGGCCATCGCGGCGAGGACATTCGCGCCGCCCTCGCCGGCCGGCCCGTCACCTTCGTCGAGGCGCCGGACCATGCCGCCGGCCTGTCGGCCAGCCTGAAGGCCGGCATCGCCGCCCTGCCCGCCGAGGTGGCGGCCGCCCTGGTGTGCCTCGGCGACATGCCGCTGGTCACCGGGCGCGTGCTCGACCGTATCCTGACGGCCTACGACCCCGACGAGGGCCGCGCCATCGTGCTGCCCACCCATCAGGGCCGCGCCGGCAACCCGGTGCTGTGGGACCGCGCCTTCTTTGCCGAGATCCTCTCCCTCACCGGCGATACCGGGGCACGCAGCCTGCTCAGGCGCCATGCCGAACAGGTGGCCGAGGTCGAGGCGGGCGACGATTCGGTGTTGCGCGATTTCGACACCGTGGACAGCCTGGCGACCCTGCCCACCCGGTTGCGCCCGGACGGGGCGGTGGGCTAACCGTCCCGCCATGAGCAACAGCCCTGATTACCCCGACGCCAAAATCCGCGGCATCCTGCAACGGGTCCGCACCATCGCCATGGTCGGCGCCTCCGCCAACCCGGCCCGGCCCAGCTTCGGCGTGATGCGATACCTGCAAGGAAAGGGCTACCGGGTGATCCCGGTGAACCCCGGCCTCGCCGGGCAGGATCTGCAGGGCGAGCGCGTCCATGCCGCCTTGCGTGACATCCCCGAGCCGGTCGACATGGTGGACATCTTNNTCCGCGCCACCGACGCCGTGCCGGGCATCGTCGAGGAGGCCATCGCCATCGGCGCCAAGGTGGTGTGGATGCAACTCGGCATCCACCACGACGCGGCGGCGGCGGCGGCCGAGGCGGCGGGGATGGAGGTGATCATGAACCGCTGCCCGGCGATCGAGATCGAGCGGCTGGGAAGGCCCGATTGATGTCCACCCGTTTCCAGACGACCTACCACGTGCGCTGCCCAGGCGACGAGATAGAGGCCCGGGCAAAGGGCATCGCCGTCGAACAGAGCGTCGAGATGCCGCTGGCCGCCATCGGCGATGCCCATGTGCTGGCCGATATCGTCGGCCAGGTGACCGGCATCGCCGATCTCGGCGACGGCGTCTTCGCGGTGAAAATCGCCCTGGCGATCGAGACGGTCGGTGCGGATGCCGGGCAGATGCTGAACA
>PLTJ01000413.1 GCA_003164455.1 Acetobacteraceae bacterium | reverse complement strand
CCAGCGTGAACGGCGCCAGGTCGATACGCACGCTGCGCGCCGCCGGTCCCTCGCCGATGATGAGGTCGAGCTGGAAGTCCTCCATCGCCGGGTACAGCACTTCCTCGATGGCGGGTTGCAGGCGGTGGATTTCGTCGATGAACAGTACGTCACGCGGCTGCAGGTTGGTGAGGATGGCGGCGAGGTCGCCGGCGCGCTGGATGACTGGGCCGGAGGTGGCGCGGAAGCCGACGCCGAGTTCGCGGGCGATGATCTGGGCCAGCGTAGTCTTGCCGAGGCCCGGGGGTCCATGCAGCAGCACATGGTCCAGCGCCTCGCCGCGGGCGCGGGCGGCCTGGATGAACACGGCGAGGTTCTCGCGCGAGGCTTTCTGGCCGACGAATTCCGCCAGTGTCTGTGGCCGCAGCGAGGCTTCCGCAGCGTCCTCGTCGGTGCGGACGGGGGAGACCGGACGCTCGTCCTTCATCGCTGCTCCCCACTCACCGCGCCAACTCCCGCAGCCCCTCGCGGATCAGCGTATCGAGCGTGGCTTCCTCGCCCAGGCGCCTGACCACACGATCGACCGCCGCCGCCACCTCCGGCCTCCGATAGCCCAGGTTCACCAGCGCCGAGGCCGCATCCGCCTCCACCCCCGCCACCGGGGGCACCAACACCGGCGAAAATCCCACCCCGGACGGCATCGCCCCCGCGCGCTCCCGCAACTCGGTCAGCAGCCGCACCGCCAGCTTCGCCCCCACGCCCGAGGCCCGCGTCAACGCCCCCCGGTCGCCCGCCTGGATCGCGCCCACCAGCTCTCGCGGCGACAGCGCGGAAAGGATGTTCAGCGCCACCCGCGCCCCCACCCCCTGCACCGTCGTCAGCAGCCGGAACCACTCCCGCTCCGCCGCCTCGGCGAAACCGAACAGCAGAATCGCGTCCTCGCGCACCTGCGTCTCGATCAGCACGCTCGCCGCCTGCCCCGGCGACAGCGCCGCCAGCGTGCGCGTCGAGGCCTGCACCAGATAGCCCACGCCGTTGACGTCGATCACACAGCGATCGGCCTCAAGCTGCTCCACCCGGCCTGTCAATTTGGCGATCACGCCATCTGCACCCCGGCCGCCCAGCGCCGCGCGCTGGCCCGGTGATGCGCATGGCAGATCGCCACCGCCAAGGCATCCGCCGCATCGGCCCGCCGGATCACGGCCCCAGGCAACAGGCGCCGCACCATCATCTGCACCTGCTCCTTCGCCGCCCCCCCGGTGCCCACCACCGCCATCTTGATCGTCTTGGCGCCATACTCCGCCACCGGAATCCCGATCAGCGTCGGCGCCAGCAACGCGATGCCACGCGCATAACCCAGCTTCAGGGTAGCGGCGCCGTTGCGGTTGACATAAGTCTCCTCCACCGCTGCCTCGTCCGGCCGCCACTCGGCCAGCAATGCCGCCAGCGCATCGTGCAGCACCCTGAGACGCTCCGGCACGCTGGCCTCGGAGTCGGTGGCGATCACCCCGTCGGCCAGATGACGCAGCCGGTTGCCATCGGACTCCAGCAGCCCCCAGCCGGTGAAGCGCAGCCCCGGATCGATCCCCAGCAGACGGACCAGCAAAGCCCCCTTCCCTACGCCGACAACTTCGCCATCACCGCATCCGGGATGTCGAAATTGGCATAGACGTTCTGCACGTCGTCATTGTCGTCCAGCGCATCCAGCAGCTTCAGCACCGAGACGGCCCGCTCTTCGTTCAGCGTCACCAAGGTGGCCGGCCGCCAGTCCACCTTGGCCTCCTCCGGCGCGCCGAACCGCGCCTCCAGCGCATCGCGCACGGCGAAGAAACTCTCCGGCGTCGTGGTCACCTCGTGCCCCTCGGCATCGCTTTCCACGTTCTCCGCTCCCGCCTCGACCGCCGCCTCCAACATCGCGTCCTCGCTCGCCTGTGCCGCGGGATAGCGCACCACGCCGAGCCGCGAGAACAGAAAAGAAACACTGTTGGTCTCGCCCAGCACGCCGCCATGCTTGGTAAAGGCGTTGCGCACATCGCCGGCGGTGCGGTTGCGGTTGTCGGTCAAGGCCTCGACGATGATCGCCACGCCGGCCGGCCCGTAGCCCTCGTAGCGCACCTCGCTGTAATCGACGCCGCCGGCCTCGCCGGCCGCCTTCTTGATGGCGCGCTCCACCGTGTCCTTCAGCATGTTGGCCTTCAGCGCCGCCGTCACCGCCGCGCGCAGCCGCGGATTCGACGCCGGGTCCGGCAACCCGGACCGCGCCGCCACGGTGATCTCGCGGATCAGCCGGGCGAACTGATGGGCCCGCCTGGCATCCTGCGCACCCTTGCGGTGCATGACGTTCTTGACATGCGAATGGCCCGCCATGGCCTCGCTCCTTGAGAGTGGTTCAGCGATGTCTGGTGGTTACGGCCAGCGTTCTACACCACCGGCATGGCCGGCGACAGTCGCCCACCGAGGCGAACCGGTTCGATGCGGGTGGCCAGGCCGGTCGCGTCGTCGGTCACCACGAACGTGCCGCAGACCGTGGTGGCACCTTCCGCCGGTTGCAGCCGTTCGCCGGGCATCTTGCGCCAGAAGCGGGCGGCGGCACCGGCCTTTTCCATGCCGATCACGCTGTCATAGTCGCCGCACATGCCGGCGTCGGACTGGAATGCCGTGCCGCCCGGCAGGATCTGGTGGTCGGCCGACGGGCAATGGGTGTGCGAGCCGACGATGACGCTCACCTGGCCGTCGAACGAATGGCCGAACGCCATTTTCTCGCTCGTCGCCTCAGCGTGGAAGTCGGCGACGATGGCGGCGACCGAGGTGCCCAGGCGGTATTTTGCCAACGCGACTGCGGTGGCGCGGAACGGGCAGTCCAAGGCGTCCATGAACAGCCGCCCCATGGCGCTGAGCACCAGCGCGCGCCGTCCGTCGGGCAACTCGACCACGACGCTGCCGGCCCCGGGGGTGCCGGGCGGATAGTTCAGCGGCCGCAACAACCGCGGCGTCTCGGCGAGGTAGGGAATGATTTCCTTGCGGTCCCACGAGTGGTTGCCCAGCGTGAGAACATCGGCGCCGGCGGCAAACAGGGTGCGCGCCATGTCGGGCGCGAGGCCGAAGCCGTGCGAGGCGTTTTCGGCGTTGACCACGGCCAGCTCGATGTTGAGTCGCGCGCGCAGTTCGGGCAAGGCGGCGGCGACGGTGTCGCGGCCGGTACGACCGACCACGTCGCCCAGGAACAGGATATGCATCTAGTCTCCGTCGCAGGGGATGATGCCGCGCTCGGTGGCCACGGCCCGCAGGCGCGCGTCGTAGTCCGTGACCGGCACGGCGTCCACCTCCTGGCACGCGTAGGCACAGCCAATGGCGACAGCGCCGGGCAGGCCGGGCAGGGTGCGGTCGTAATAGCCGCCGCCGTAGCCCAGGCGGTGGCCGGCGGCATCGAAGCCCAGCAGCGGCACGAACAGCCAGTCCGGCCGCACTACCGCGCCCACCGGCCGCCAGGTGCCGAAGCGTTCCACCAGCATCGCGGCACCAGGGTACCAGCGCCGGAAGATCAACGGATGGCCGCGCGGCGGCGTCTCGGGCAGCGCCAGGACATGGCCGCGTGCGTGCAGCGCCTCCAGCAGCGGCCGGATGTCGATCTCGCTGCCGATCGGCCAGAAGCCGGCCACCACGGCGCCGGGCGGTGGCGGCAGGTCGCGCAGCACGTGGGCGGCCAGCGCGGCGCCGAGCCCCGGGTCGCACCCTGCGCGCACGTCGCGCAGGCGCGTGCGCAGCGCCTGTTTGGCCGCGATCAACTCAGGAACAGTGAAGTGCGGAGCCGCCATGGCCGTTGGCGTGTGCATCCTCCCAAGGCCCGCGTATGCAGGTGGGCACCAGATACCGTAACCACGGTCACGACAGAGCCAGTTCCCGGGAGATGCTTATCGGCCCCGGGGATGTTTAGCCTGACGCACCGGGCAGCCCCGCACACTCTACTTAGGGACGCTCGAGGGTCGCTGCAATCTGTTCCGCGCGGACGGCCAGCTTTCCCAGTCGTTTACCCATTTCGGCATCGGCTTCGGGCTTGCCGGCGGGGCGCGGTGGCTGGCCGGCGGCCGTGCGCAGCGTATCCATTTCGATGCGGATGTCATGGATCTCGTCGGCCAGCAGCAGTCCCGCCAGCAGCAGCAGCCGGATCTCGCCGGAATTGCCGCCGAGAGCCTTGATGCTGTCGATGCGGCTGTCCACCTGCGCCGCCATCGCCTGCAGGTGAGCCTCCTGCCCGTCCTCGCAGCCGACGGTATAGGTGAAGCCGTTGATCTTCACGGTGACCTGCGCCAACGCAGCCTCCTTATCTGTTGCCGCCGGCCCGTCAGGCGGGCCGGCCGGCGAGTGCCGTGCGCAGTTTCGCGATCAGCATGTCCAGACGTTCCGCCACGGCGGCGGGGTCCACTACCATGGCCGGGGGGAGCCCACGCTGCGCAGCGACCTGCTCGGCCAGCGCCGCGATCCGATCCAGCGCCTCCTCGAGCCGCGCCGCAGCATCGGCCGGGTCGTCGGTATCCGCCAAATCCAGTCCTCCGACCGTTGTTTGAGAGCGTAATTCACGCTTTCCGACGATTCCGCCCCAAGCGATCACGCTCCAGGTCGAACTTGAGTTTCAAGCGCCAAGGGGCTTGAACGTCAAGCATGATCCTGCATCCCGCGGTTGTGGTCCATGGGCTTGGGCAGGCCCGGGCGGCTTTGCGGCCGGGACTGCCGGTCACGCTGCTGTCCGCGCCGGGGGCGGCGGCCTTCGCGGGGTGCCTGTGGTGGCGTGCCCTGATCGGTCAGGCCCAGGCGGAATTCCCCGATGCCGTGCTTGACGACGTGCTGGACTGTGCCGACGCCCCCGGCCAGGCCATGGCGGCACTGCGGGTCGGCCAGCGCCGGCTGGTGCTCGATCCGGCCTGTCCCGCCTTCGCGGCGGTGGCCGCCGCCGCCGCCCCGCTCGGCGCGACGGTACTCGCCTGCCGCCCGCCGGCGCTCGACCTCGCGGCATACGGCGCCACGCGACGGCTTTCGCTCTGGCTACAGGGTGACAGGACCAGCGGGCTGGGCTAGGACGCACCCGACCCACACAGCCGAGCTTCAAGGAGCCCCCATGCGCATCACCCAGCGCGTCAA
>PLTJ01000354.1 GCA_003164455.1 Acetobacteraceae bacterium | reverse complement strand
TGACGAAATGCGGCGTGATCTCCAGGCCGTACTGGTCGGCGAGCGCCATGATCCTGAGGAACGGGGTGATGCCGCCGACCCGGGGGGCATCGGGTTGCAGGTAGTCGGCCGCCCCCAGCCGCATCAGGTTGAAATGCTCCGCGACGCTGCACAGCATTTCGCCGGTGGCGATCGGGGTGGCGATCATGCGGGCCAGGGCGGCATGGCCTTCGGCGTCGTCGGAGGCCAGCGGTTCCTCCAGGAAGACGAGATTGAATGGGTCGAGCGCGCGGCCGATGCGCTTGGCGGTCGGCCGGTCCCATTGCTGGTTGACATCGACCATGAGCGGAAAATCGTCGCCGAGCAGCTTGCGCACCGCGGCGATGCGGTGGAGGTCGATGGCTTGGTCGGGCTGGCCGATTTTCATCTTCACCCCGCCGATGCCGCTGGCCTTGGCGCGGGCCATGTTGTCGAGCAGTTGCCCGAGCGGGGCCTGAAGATAGCCGCCGGACGTATTGTAGCAGCGCAGCGATGAGCGGTGGGCGCCGAGCAGCTTGGCCAGCGGGAGCGCGGCGCGTTTCGCCTTGAGGTCCCACAGGGCCACGTCGAAAGCGGCGATGGCCTGGGGCGCGAGCCCGCCGCGGCCGATCGACACACTGGCCCACAGCAACTTTTCCCAGAGCCGGGCTATATCGTTGGCGTCCTCGCCGAGCAGCAGCGGAGCCAGCTCGCTGGCATGCGCGTACTGGGCGGGACCGCCGGTACGCAGCGCATAACTGTAGCCGAAGCCCGCGTGACCGCCCGCCGTCTCGATTTCGGCGCATAGCACGGCGACTTCGGTGAGCGGCCGCTGACGCCCGGTCAGCACCTTGGCGTCGCTGACCGGCCCGACCAAGGGAAGCGCGATGGACGACAACCCGATCCAGGCGATCCGGTCGTCCGGTGCCACCGGCGCCGCACGGTTCGTGTCAGGCATGATCGGATTCCTTGCCGGGAGAACACCCGCCAGCCCGTCGCGGCGGCACCACAAGCTTGCGGGTTTGCGGCGTCACAAGCAAGTGATCGGCCAGCAGCCGGCTGCGGGAACATGCTGTCGAGGCCTTACGGCGCGAGGATGAACCGATGAATACGACGGTCCCCGATTCCGCGACCGGATTGACGAGTGACGAGGCGCGGCGCCGCCTCGCGGCCGATGGGGGAAATACCGTTCTGGACGTGGTCCAGCATCCGATCACCCGGGCGCTGAAAAAATTGTGGGCGCCGGTTCCGTGGATGCTCGAAGCAGCGGTGGTGCTGCAACTGGCGCTGGGCGAATATGTCGAGGCTGCGGCCGTCGGCTTTCTCCTGGTGTTCAACGCGGGGCTGGGATTCGTCCAGGAGGGCCGCGCCCAGGCGACCCTCGAGGCGCTGAAATCCCGCCTGGCCATGACCGCATCGGCGCGGCGCGACGGCGCCTGGAAAACGCTTCCGGCGGCCGAACTGGTGCGGGGCGACGTGGTCAAGCTGTCGCTCGGCGTCGTCGTTCCCGCCGATGTCCGATTGCTCGACGGCGCCGTTCTCGTCGACCAATCGACGCTCACCGGCGAATCCGTGCCGATCGAAGCCGGGCCCGGCTTTCAGACCTATGCCGGCGCCCTGATCCGGCGCGGCGAGGCGGTGGCTGAAATCGTCGCGACGGGCGCACGCACGAAATTCGGGCGCGGCGCCGAACTCATCCGTACCGCTCATGTCGAAAGCACCGAGCAGAAGGCGGTCATTCGCGTGGTGCGCAATCTCGCCCTGTTCAATGGCGGCATAACCATCCTGTTGATCGCCTATGCCCTGTATCTGGCCATGCCGCTGGCGCAGATCGCGCCGTTGGTGCTGGTTGCCGTGCTGGCTTCGATTCCGGTGGCGCTGCCCGCGATGTTCACGCTCGCGGCGACGGTCGGGGCCCTCGCCGTGGCACGGCGTGGGGTGCTGCCGACGCGGCTTTCGGCGCTCGATGAAGCGGCCGGGATGGATGTTCTCTGCGCCGACAAGACCGGAACGCTGACCCGCAATGAACTCGCGGTCATCGCGTGCCACGCGCTGGCCGGGTTCGATGAGGCGCAAGTCCTGGCGATGGCGTCACTCGCCAGTTCCGATGGCGGGGCCGACCCGCTGGACGCCGCCATTCGCGCGGCCGTCAAGCCGGCGGCTGGAACGCCGTGGAAGCTGGTCAGCTTCACGCCTTTCGATCCTACCCGAAAGATGTCGGAGGCCGCGGCAACCGACGCCGAGGGCAAGTCAGTGCGGATCGTCAAGGGCGCCTACGCGGCGGTCACGGCGATTGCCGAGCCGTCCGCTGCCGCGGGGGCCATGGTCGAAGAACTCCAGGCCAAAGGGTTCCGCGTTCTCGTCGTCGCGGTGGGCGCGGCGGCGCCCCTGCAGATGGCCGGCGCGATCGCGCTGAGCGATCCGCCGCGCGAAGATTCGGCGGCACTGATCGCCCAGTTGCTCGGCCTCGGCGTGCATACGGTGATGGTGACGGGCGATGCGCCGGTGACCGCCCGCGTCGTCGCCGACGCAGTCGGCATCACCGGACCGATCTGCGCCGCCGTGCCGCTGCCCCACGATGCCCGCGCCGAACAATTTTCCGTCTTCGCCGGCGTGTTGCCCGAGGACAAGTTCGCTCTCGTCCAGGCATTCCAGCGCGACGGCCATGTCGTCGGCATGTGCGGCGACGGCGCCAATGACGCCCCGGCGCTGCGTCAGGCGCAGATGGGCATCGCCGTCTTCACCGCGACCGATGTGGCGAAATCGGCCGCCGGCATCGTGCTGACCGAATCCGGCCTCGGCGGCATCGTCGCCGCGGTGGAGGAAGGGCGCGTCACCTTCCAGCGCATTCTGAGCTACACGTTCCGCTCGATCATCCACAAGGTCGTCCAGGTGCTGTTTCTGTTCGCCGGGCTGGTACTCTCCGGAACCGCCGTGCTGACGCCCTTGCTGATGGTGATGATGATGGTGACCGGCGACTTCTTCGCCTTGTCATCGGCCACCGACAATGTGCGGCCGTCCTCGACCCCCAATGTCTGGCGGATCGGCAACCTCACCATCGCCGGCATCGTCCTGGGGTTCTGCAACCTCGTCTTCTGCATCGCCACTCTCGGGGTCGGGCGCTTCGCTCTCGGCCTCGACGACACGACGTTGCGGACGCTGACGGTGGTGACACTGGTGTTCAGTGGCCAGGCGATTTTCTATGTCTCGCGCGAGCGCCGGCGGCTATGGAGTTCCCGGCCGGGCACCTGGTTGATCGGCTCGTCCGTCCTCAACATCGGGCTGTTCAGCACGCTGGCGACCCAGGGCATCGCGATGGCGCCGCTGCCGGCAACCATCGTGGCCGGCGTATTCGGCGCCGCACTCGTGCTCGCGCTCTGCCTGGACTCGGTGAAGGTCGTGCTGTTCCGCCATCTCGCCGTCGCCTGACCCTGGGTCCGCGTGGGCCGGTCCCGCCGCTGGCCAAGCACGGCCGGAGGCGGCAGGATAGCATCGCCATCGGGAAAGCCGCTCATGCACACATCGCAACAGGAATTCGCCGCCGGGCACTACGCGCCGCGAGCACAGGACTACGTCACCAGCGAAGTCCACAGCAGCGGCGAGGATCTCGACCTGATCGAGGCCGTGCTGCACGGGCAAGGCAGCGCCCGGGTGCTGGACCTGGGTTGCGGGGGCGGCCATGCCAGCTACCGCGCCGCGCCGCATGTCGCCGAGGTCGTCGCCTGCGACGTCACCGCGCGCATGCTGGAGGTGGTCGCCGCCACGGCGGCCGAGCGCGGCCTGGCCAATATCGCCGTGCATCAGGCCGCGGCCGAGAACCTGCCCTTCCCCGACGCCAGCTTCGATGTCGTGCTGTGCCGGTTCACGGCGCATCACTGGCAGAACATGGAAGCCGGGCTGCGGCAGGCCAGGCGGGTGAGCAAACCGGGCGGCCGCGGCGTGTTCATCGACACCATCACGCCGGCCGACCGGGTACTGGACACGCACCTGCAGGCGATCGATTTGCTGCGGGACGCCTCGCACGTGCGCAACTACAGCGTCGCGGAATGGATCGGCTCGCTCGCCCGCTCGGGGTTTGCCATCGAGGGCATCACGATGCGCCGGATGCGGATGGAGTTTGCCTCCTGGACCGCACGCACGCGCACACCGGCGGACCATGCCAAGGCGATCCTGTCCTTGCAGGCCGGTGCGCCGGCCATCGTGCGCGAGCATTTTGCGGTTGCCGAGGACGGCAGTTTCGACCTCGCGGCCGCCACCTTCCTCGTGCGAGCCGCTTAGATCCCTTCGCGCAAGGCCCGCCGCGCCACGCTGGCAAGGGCGGTGGCGGCGGCGGGAAGAATGGCATCGTTGAAGTCGTAGCCCGCGTTGTGCAGGTCGGCCCCGTCCCCGTTGCCAATCCACAGGAAGGCCCCCGGACGATTCAGCAGGAACCAGGAAAAATCCTCGCTGGTCATCGCCGGCGGCAGGTCGCGCCGAAGCGCCAGCCCCGCCCCGGCCACCGCCTCGGCGGCCAGTTCGGCCTCGGGTCGGTGGTTCACCGTGGCGTGCAGGCCCTGCAGCAGACTCAGCTCCGAGCGCAGGCCGAAGGTCGCGGCGATGCCCTCCACCACCCGGGCGACCGCCGCATCCACCTGCGCACGCACCGCCGGCTTGAAGGCCCGCAGCGTGCCGCGCAGCCGCACCTCGGCGGGAATCTGGTTCGGAGTCACGCCGCCCTCGACCATGCAGATCGACACCACCGCCGACTCCAGCGGATCAATTGTGCGCGACACCACCGATTGCAGCGCCACCAGCAAATGGCCGGCTGCCAGCATCGGATCGCGGGTCAGATGCGGCATGCCGGCATGGCCGGCATGCCCGTGCAGCGTGATGACCAGCCGCGTGCCGCCCGCCATCACCGGCCCGTCATGCACCGCCACCGTGCCNNGCCGCCAGGCCCGGCCAGTTGTGGTAGGCGAAAACGCGCTCCATCGGGAAACGCTCCAGCAGCCCGTCGTTTAGCATGGCCTGCGCGCCGCCATGGCCCTCCTCGGCCGGCTGGAACACCAGATGCACGGTGCCGGTCCAGTCCGCATCGCGCGCCAGCAGCGCCGCCGCGCCGAGCAGGCTGGTGGTGTGGCCGTCATGGCCACAGGCATGCATCACACCGGAATGCGTGGAAGCGTGGGCCAGCCCGGTGGTCTCGACGATCGGCAGCGCATCCATGTCGGCACGCAGGCCGACACTGCGGTTCGAGGCGCCGCGCGACAGAGTCGCCACCACGCCGTGGCCGCCCACACCGGCCACGAAGGGAACGCCAAGCTCGGTCAGGCGGGCGCAGACGAAGGCGGCGGTTGCCTTCTCGTGCAGCGACAATTCGGGGTGGGCATGCAGGTGCCGGCGCCATCCGGCAAGGGTTTCGGCCAGGATCTCGTCCATGCCAGCCAACTTCCCACCGGGAGGGGCAAAAAACCAGGGCCACGGCAGCGCTGCCACACGGCGGTGGATTCTTCGCCGTAATCTTGCCACGCGCGACTGAGAAATGACGCCTGCGCGGCACTCGCCCGAGGAGCTTCTGGTGCACTTCCCCAGCTACCGCTTTCACACACGCCTGACCGGCGCGCGGGTGACAGACGCCCGCATGCCGGCTTGCGGCTGGGCGGGAGCAAAGGCGGCGCACCGGCCTCGCACCGGGGTGCCGGCCGGCGCACGCGTGTGCCGTGCCGGGACGTTTCCGATCACGTTCGCGTGGTCGGTCACAGGTACGGGAAGCACGGCGAATTGCGCGCGCCGTCGCGCCGTGTCGGGCTATTCAGAGTTCTTGGGTGGAAACAACCAAGGCATGGAGCGCGGCCGGAGTGCCGGGTTGCGGTGGGTGACTGATTTGGTCACCGCGCTGCCCGGCTCGCTGCTGGAGGTCACATGAACCGCCTCGTCATCGTGTCCAACCGGGTGCCAATGCCTTCGGCCGGTACCCAGGCGGGCGGGTTGGCCGTTGCCCTCGACGGGCTGATGGAAAAACGCGGCGGCCTGTGGTTCGGCTGGAGCGGCGCGGTGATGCCGGCCGACGCGGGCCGGGCCGCCATGGTCGAGCACCGGGACCTGGTGGACTACGCCACCATCGACCTCACGCAGGAAGAACACGACCGCTACTACAACGCCTTTTCCAACGGCGTGCTGTGGCCACTGCTGCACACCATGCCGGAACTGATGCAGTACGACCGGCGCGACGCCCGGGTGTATCGTGAGGTGAATGCGCGGCTGGCCGTCGCCCTGCTGCCGCTGCTGCGCCCGAGCGACCTGATCTGGGTGCACGACTACCACCTGATGCCGCTGCCCTCGGCGCTGCGTGCGCGCGGCGTGCGCAACCCGATCGGCTTTTTCCTGCACATCCCGTTCTGCGCCCCCGACGTGCTGGCGGCGGCGCCGGAAATGACCGAGCTGGTGCGCGACCTGCTGGCGGCCGACCTGATCGGGTTCCAGACCGACAACGACGTCGCCAACTTCGCCGCCGCGGCGCAGATGCTGGCGGGCGCGGTGCGCGGGCCGGGCAACTCGCTGTTCTTCGCCGGGCGGCGGGTGCGGCTGGGCGTGTTCCCGGTGGAGATCGAGGCACGCAGCTTCGCCCGCACCGCCATCGAAATGACCGCCTCCCCTGCGGTGCGCCGGCTGCGCCGCAGCCTGGATGGGCAGCGCCTGATCCTGGGAGTGGAACGGCTGGACCCCACCAAGGGGTTGTTGCAGCGCCTGGCCGGACTGCGCCGGCTGCTGGAGAAGCGGCAGGACTGGTGCGGCCACGTGACCACGGTGCAGATCGCCGCCACGTCCCGCAAGGGCGTGGACAGCTACCGGGCGCTGCGCGCGGCGCTGGACCGCGAGGCCGGGGCGCTGAATGCCGACCTGGGCGAGCCGGACTGGCAACCGCTGCGCATGGTGGTGCACGGCGTCGATCGCGCCACCGTGGCCGGCTATATGCGGCAGGCGCGCGTCGGCATGGTGACGCCGCTGCGCGACGGCATGAACCTGGTCGCCAAGGAGTTCGTGGCCGCCCAGGACCCCGCTGACCCGGGCGTGCTGGTGCTGTCGCGTTTTGCCGGCGCGGCGCGACAACTGGAAGCGGCCCTGCTGGTCAATCCGCACGACCCCGACGCCATGGCGGACGCGCTGGACGGCGCCCTGCGCATGGGGCTGGAGGAGCGGCAGGCGCGCTGGCGGGCGCTGTGGGCGGTTATCGAGCATCGCTCGCCGCTGGTCTGGGGACGTTCCTTCGTGGCGGCGCTGCTGCGCACCGCGGCGCTGCACGACGGCCAAAGCGCCGCTGGCGCGTGCTGCCGCCCGCCAGCGAACGCCCGCGCGCTCCGGCACGGCTGTCGCTGGAGCGGGTCCGGCCGGAAATGGAACCGGCAGTGTTGGCCGAGATGGTAAAGCCGGGACGGGTGCTGAATTAGAGCGTGATGACCGGAGGCGGAATCGCCGGAGGTCTGAATCACGCGATCAAATAAAGAGCTAGAGCGGGTCAGCGCGTCCTTCAGCGCTCATCCCGCTCTAGCGTCCCGATCCTGTCGGCGCCGAACGATCCGGTTGTCTCCGAAAAGCTACCCGGCGCGGCGCTGGGCTGATAAACAGCCCGTAGGCGTTAGCGTGGCATGATGCCCGCACGGGCGGGAAGACGCCGGATTGCAGCAGGAAAGGGTTCAAAGTGCAGGATCACATCTACAAAGTAGTGGAAATCGTCGGCTCCTCGCAGACGAGCATCGAGGATGCGATACAGCAGGCTGTCACCCGTGCGTCCAAGACACTCGACAACCTTCGCTGGTTCCAGGTTGTTGAGACCCGTGGACATATCCAGGACGGGAAAGTGCACCATTACCAGGTGACGCTGAAAATCGGATTCAGACTTGAAGATGCGGCACGGGATTAAAGCTGACCTGCGAAAGTTCTGAGGCTCGTCCCGCCCCCTCCCCCTCTCTCAAGGGGAGGGGGAAGGCTCACCGGTATCAGCAGCAGCAGCAGCGGAAACGGCCCTTGCCGATCGCGTAGCGTGCGTCCTGACGCTCGCGGAAGAACTCCTTGTGGGTCATGATCGGCTGGTCCGGGTGAATGGCCTTCCAGTGCGCCACATCGTTGTCGTAGTCCGGAACGCCGACCATCAGGCGGGCGGTCTTCACCACCATCTCGCAAACGAACCGGGTTCTCGTCGGCACCGTCTCAATCATCGCCCGCTCCCGCCATCGCCGCGCCGGGGTGCAGCACCATGGCACCACTGGCGCCCTGATACATTGGTCTGGCCGGCACTGCCCGGATAGCCGGCGGATTCGCCAGACCGCAGCAAACAGGAACCTTCGCCCGCGCCTTGCGCCAAGGACTTTGTCGATCGGGGCACCCCGCCGACGACCGCCCGCGAGGCCGCTACCGCGTGCGGCCGCTGTCGGAAACGGCGCCGAAACCCGCGGTCATGCGGCCACCCATCCGCACCGTCACGCCGCCGGCAGCCGATGGCGGCTTGCTGGCCTGGGTCTGGGCCGGTGCCGGGGAAGCCGGCGTCGGGGCGCCCTGCGGCACTGGGGTGGGAACGTAGGGACCCGTCACCGGCAACTGCGCGCCGGCCAGACCAGTCCACCCCACCAAGCCGAGCAGCACGGCCAAACCGGTTCCGATCGAACGAATCTGTCGCATCGAGGCGCTCCCGCGAGACGCCGATTATCATAGACCCACCGTCGCCCCGCCACCATGCCGGCCGCCCCGGCCACGAACGGCCCGGGCAGACCACCCGTGAACAACGCGAGAGACGATCGTTGACAATCGTACGAACTCAGTCGGAAACGAAACTGGGATTTGTGCTCCTGCTGATTGCGGCAGTGGGCTTGTGATTCTCGTGGCGCCCCGTGCACTGCGAGGGTGCCAAGTTGTCGAACGTGTGACGTCACAGTCACTATCGACGGAAACAACCGTCGGGGAGAGGAACATGGAAACGTCCCGGAGTCAGGCTTCTGCAAAGCGCAACGGCCGCAGAGATTTTCTCGCCAGGTCGGCGGGTGTTGTGCTGGCCACCGGCATCGCTCTCCCGCGCATGGCCAGAGCGGCGTCAACCGATCCGCAAAAAGTGCGCGACGCTCTCGCCCCGATTGATGTCTCAACGGGCTACGCCGCGATGTGTCCCGGCGGGAAAGTGAAATTCGGCCCTGACGGCAAGAACATCTACGCCCATCCGGTCGGCGTCCAGTGACAGAAGGGCGATCTGGTGAGCGCGTTTCCGAAGGAAGACGCACGCGCCTCGTTGCTAAAATCCTAGGCCCGGCACGGAAGAAATGCTGACCACAGTGGCACAGGCCGTCGTGAACGGCCTGCTGATAGGCGGAATCTATGCGCTCGTCAGCATCGGCGTTACGCTGATCTTCGGCGTGGTGAAGGTCGTCAACTTCGCCCACGGCGAGTTCGTGATGATCGGCATGTACATCAGCTTCTTTCTTGCGACCCACTTCGGGATCGATCCCCTGGCCTCGCTGGTCATCTCGATGCCGGTCCTGTTTGCCGTCGGCGTGCTGTTGCAGCATTTCCTCATACGCCGGGTCCTCGGACTCGGCGACATGCCTCAGATCTTCCTCACCTTCGCACTTTCCTTGCTGCTGATGAATGTCGCGCTGATGGTGCTCACGGCGGATTACCGGACGGGGCAAACCCCGTACTCGGACATGGCGATCCATATCGGTGCGGTCTATGTCTCGGTGGCCAAGCTCATCGCCTTCGCCGTCGCCATGGTGCTCAGCGGAGCCCTCTGGCTGTTCCTGCATACCACCGACATCGGCAAGGCGATGTGCGCCGCGGCGCAGAACCAGGAAGTGGCGATGCTGATGGGCATCAATCCCGATCGCGTGTTCTGCGTCGCCGTTGGGGTGGCCCTAGCCGGTGCCGCCGACTCGCTGATCATGTCGTTCTACCCGGCCTATCCGATGGTCGGCCAGGTGTTCGTGCTGATGGCCTTCGTTGCCGTCGTCCTGGGCACGCTGGGCAACATCACCGGCGCGCTGTGGCTCGGTGCACTCGTGTTGATCGTCCTGGGAATTGCCCACGTGCCGGAGGGCCGCCGGTTATTTCCCGAAATGACCGTGAAAGAGAACCTCGAGATCGGGGCCTATATCCCGAGTGCCCAGGCTGAACGCAGCCGCACCCTTGAGATCGTCTTCAACATCTTTCCCGTGCTCGCCGACCGGCAAAAGCAACTCGCGGGGACGATGAGCGGCGGCGAACGGCAGATGCTCGCCGTGGGCCGCGGTCTGATGCTGAAGCCGCGGCTGCTGATGCTCGACGAGCCGTCGCTGGGGCTCGCACCGGTCGTGGCCGATATCACCTTTCAGAAAATCCAGGAGATCCACACGATGGGCACGGCCGTCCTGTTGGTCGAACAGAATGTGAGCCGCGCGCTGTCGCTGGTGCAGCGCGCCTACGTGCTGGAAAGCGGCAAGGTGATCATGCACGGCACCAGTGCCGAACTGGAAAATAACAAGCAGGTGCAAGCGGCCTACCTCGGAATCTAGAACGTGATCGCCCGAATCGGAATCGG
>PLTJ01000382.1 GCA_003164455.1 Acetobacteraceae bacterium | reverse complement strand
ACCGTGGAATCAGTTTCTGTCTAGCTGTCAGACCTGCGCCGCTGCCGCGTCGGCCCTACGTTGCGCGCTGGCGGCGGCCGCGGTGGGCGTAGAAGGGAAAGCAAAGCCGCTTACGGATACTGTCAGTGCCACGACTGAGCATGCGGGCGAGGCGCCAGTGCAGCGCGTCGGCATCGGGAAAGCGCGGGCGCGTGGCGCGCGTCTCGTCGATCATCGAGGCGGTGGCGGGGTCGTTGCTTACCACCGGGTGGCTGAGGCCATAGAGTTCGAGCCCGTTCGCCCAGTAGCGGTGCATTGCCTTGTCCACTGCATGCACAAAACGACGGTGCGCGGCGATGAACCGGAAGGCGCCCTGGCGGGAGACGACATAGCCGAAATTATTCATGTGCGTGTAGCCGATACGGCCGATCTGGCAATTTCCGAACAGTTCGGAACAGGGAACGAACACTTCCCCGGGCTTAAAATTGCGGTGCAGGTCGATCATCGAGAAGGCGATGCCCGAAGCCTCGATGGCACGCAAGACATGCGGCAGTTCGGGAGTAACGGTCAGGTCATCCTCCAGCACTGCCAGCATCTTCTCGCCGCTGTTCAGAAGCTCCTGCATGGCACCAAGATGGCTCAGGTAGCATCCGATCTCGTTATCGGTCAGCGGATATTCGGTAATCCACCGGCGTTTCCACCCATCCGCGCGGGCGCGGTCGGTCTGGGTAAGACACCGGCCGTCGGTGGCGCGGAGCACGGTGAACGACTGCCCCACCGCGTCGAGCCGGGTCGTCATTGCCGCCAGGCGCTCCGGCGCGCGTTCGAGATTTATGAGTAACAATCGCATGGGACTGTTCATCTCGCGTTCGAATGCATCGTCTATTTACGCGCAGCGGTTGAGTCAACGTCCGGCTGGCTGCTCGCAACTGAGCCGCCGACCTGCATCGCAGCCCCGACAGGCCGATAGTGTTCCATTGTTTACCGGCGGTGAGGACGGGGCATGAACACGATTGACTCGACCCCCTTGTGGCCGACCACACGATAAAGGCGGACACGTTCGGCCAGCATCCCACCGCGCGCCCGGTCAACCCAGCCGATCCGCTCGAGATGGTCGAAGTCCGCCATGCGCGGCTGGTCGGCCAGGCGGTCGCTGCGTACCATCAACCCCGTTCGCCCTGCCACGAAGCCGATGGCGTCTGGCAGGTCGAACCAGTGCCAGCGCGCGTCCAGCGCCAGGACAGGAATGTCGGGCGGCAGGTGCCAGGCCAGTTCGGCGGCCTGGCCGTAATTATCCGCCACGACATAGTCGGCCCCCTCGGTCCGGGCCTTCGCCGCGATGTCCTGGGCCATGCCCTCCCAGCCCGCCAGGCGTAGCAGGGTGATGTCCCAGGGGACGGGCAGACGGGCCGGCGCCCAGATGGCCTGCACCCAGACCAGACCGGTCAGCAGGAACCCAAGCCCTACCGCCGGCGCGCGTAGCCGGCGCCAACGCCCGGGCAGTCCGGCGGCGGCAATCGCCGCTTGCGGATAGAGCAATGACGGCCAATTGGCCTGAACCCGGTCGCCCAGCGCGTGCTGCAGGAACACCAGCGAGGGCACCGCCAGCAACGCCGCCAGCAGCGTCCAACCAGGATCGCGGGTCCGCGCCCGGCGTAGCGCGACAACGAAACCCGCGCCGAACATCACCGCCAGCAGCGGCGTGGCCAAGCCGATCTGCCCGCCCAGCAACTCGCCCACGAACTGCAACGCCCGGTCAGGCCGCCAATCGCCTACCCGCCCCCCCTGACGGACAAAACTCACCCAGTCATGGGTGGCGTTCCAGCCCAGAACCGGGGCGAACACCGCCAGCGCCGCCAGCGCACCGAGCCAGGGCGCCGGGCGGCGCAGCCATGGCCGCAGCGACGGCACCGCCAACAGCCAGACCAGCACCGCCGGGGCCAGCAGCACCGCGGTGTATTTGCTCGCCATCGCCAGCCCGGCCGCCACCCCCACCAGCCCCCACCACCAGGCCCGGCCGGTGGCGAGCAGACGCCCAAGTCCGAACATGGCAAGCGTCCAGAACAACAGCAGCGGGGTGTCGGGTGTCATGGTCACGGCACCGGCACCGAACAGCAGCGTGGCATTGGCCAGCACCGCGGCCGGCAGACCGGCCCCGCGCGCGGGCAGCAAATCCTCGGCGGCACGCCAGAGCAGCACTGTGCCCACGGCCGTCGCCAGCGGGCCGAGCAGGCGCACGCCCAGTTCGGTGTCGCCCAGCAGCGCCGTGCCGGCTCGGATCCAGAGTGCCACCATGGGCGGGTGGTCGGGGTATCCAAAAGCCAGCGCCTTCGACCACACCCAATAGTAGACCTCGTCGGGAGCCAGGGGAGTCAATCCGGCTACCACGAGACGAAAAACCGTCAGTATAACAACTAAGAAAAAAAGCCAGTGGATCTGCTTCCTGACCTCGCCGAGAGACAGTGAATCCTTGGCGCCCATTCTATTCAGTGTTCCCTGGCGGCACGGTTCACCAATGGAGGGAGGTTCCGTCCAAGGCGTTATCGTCGGCTTTCAAATCCGATCTTCTATGGGAGTGTGTTGCTGGGGCTGGACAGATCGGGATGGGTTGGGTGGTCCCGGTCGGCCGGGCTTGCTGAACCAGGGCAAGGTTCCGCCGTGGCGGCGGCATCGGCCAGGGCGAGACCCCAGCCGATGGTGAGCACGATCCAGCCGCCGGTATCGGCCACGAACAGGCTGCTGGTTGAGGCGATCGGCCAGAGCGCGACCACCGTGGCAATCAGAACCGCGAAACGCATGGGCTCGATGTCCGGCACGAGGTTGCGGCTGATGCGGCGGAGCCACAGCACCGCCAGGCCGGCAAACATCGCCAGTCCCACCAGGCCGCCCGAAACGGTAACGTCAAGCCAATAGTTGTGCGGGTGGATGTTACAGCCGTCGGCGGCCAAGATGCGGGCGTCAGAGACGCCCAGCCAGATGCTGCCTTTGAAGAAGTGGGGGTCGGCGCAATGGGTCCGAAAGCCGTCCAGGCCGAGTCCGAACACTGGCGCCTCGCGGATCATCGCCAAAGCGCGCAGGTAGATCTGGCCGTACGGGCTGTCCCAGAAATGGGACATCTGCTGGACAAAATGAACCGCCAGCTTGTCGAAGGTGGCGGGCGAGACAATCGGGGTGAGGGCGAGCAATAGCCCACCCCCGAGTAGGGCTATCGCCACCGGCTTGCGCAAACGCCGGACGAACAGCGCCGCGATCAGCAGGCCGAACCCCACGAGCAGAACGGGCATGCGTTGTCCGATCAAGACCATGGTGGCAACCGCGACGACGAGCAACAACAGGCCCGCCAGCCGCCGCGGGACGGTGGTGTAGTCAAGGATGCGGAGTACCGATGGCAAGATGGCGGGAAAGAACACCGCGAGCAGGGTCATGCCGGCGCGCGGCTTGAAGAACGGCCCGGTCAGCGCTCCGTCGCTCCAGCGCTGGTCGCCGAACAGGTTGTGGCCGGTCAGAAACTGCAGCCAGGTCTGTCCGCCAATCCAGAGAGCGGCGGCGATGAAGCTCACCATGAGTCCCAGCCGCGCGGAGGGTCTGCGCAGCACCCAGTCTTGCAGGGCCGCGGCGAACAACGGCAGCCGAAAAACCACCAGCGCCTCGCCGATGGCGTGCGGATCACCGGCGCGCAGGGTACACAGCAGCAGCCAGAGGCAGAAAGCACCGGCCAGGATCACCCAGGCTCGCCCGGTCCACGCCCAGTCGCGCAGGAGCGCACAACGGACCAGGAAGAGCAGGTCAACGGTACAGATCAATCCATCGGCGAGCGCGCGCGCATGCAGCAAGGCCAGGATCGCCGCGAGCGTCGCAATGATGGCGGCCATCTCCAGCAGCCCAGCGGCGTGCTGCCGCCGCGGCATCAATGCTGGTGTGGAAGGCAGTACGTCCGTTATCACGCGCGGCAGTCCTTCTGCGGAGTGAAGCGGGCGGTGGTATAGGGCGGCCAGCTCACTGACGCGATCCCCGATCGCAAAGCCGGCCTGCGGCGGCTCAGGGCGCGCGGGATGGTGTGGATTCAGGCGACCGCGGCGGACGACTCAATGTTACCCCCGATGACGGTTGGGGTCAGAGTGCGGCGTCAGGCCGGTGGAGAGACCGGCGGTTCGGGCGGCGGCGGCTCGGCGGGCGCATTACGGTGGCGGCCCAGCCAGTTTTCCGCCGCATCGGCGCGTGACAGCGCCTGGTCCAGCGCCGCCATGGCGACGGACAAATCCTCGCTCTCGTCGCGCCGCCAGGCGTGCAGCGTCCACAGCCAGACCACCAGCAACGCCTTGCGGCGCAGGCGTCCGCGCAGCCCGTGCGCGGCGATGCCCGCCCCCTCCAGCATCCAGCCCATGCTGCACAGGCTGGCGGCGGCCAGCGCGAGCGCCGTGGCCGGGTCGGCTGGCAGGGCGCGCATCAGCGCCAGCACCCCGGCGCGGTGGCGCTGCAGGAAGTCGATCCGGCGCATCAGGATGTCGAACAGGCGGTCGCGATGCGATCCCTCGCTGACCACGCCGGCCAGCGCCGCCTGGTCGGCAAGGCTGCCGAACCGCAGTAGCACGGCACAACGCCCCGGGAAGCGGCGGCGGGCCCGGTCCAGCGGCAGGTCGGCGTCGCGGGCGGCCTGCGCCACGCTGACCCCGGACCAGCCGCGCTCGGCCGCGAGCGAAAAGGCGCTGGCGACCAGCGCGGCATCGAATTCGGCGTTGTCCATGGTGTTCACACGGGTTCAGCCCGCCAGTTCGCGTGAGCGGGCGGTGGCGGCGGCAATGGCGCGCGATATCAGCGCCGGCCAGGCCTGCTCCTCCATCAACACCGCGAGGGCACGTTCGGTGGTGCCCCTCGGGCTGGTGACGGCGCGCCGCAAGGCAGCGGCGTCCTCGGTGCTGGCGGCCAGCAGGGCGCCGGAGCCGGCGACGGTCTGCCGCGCCAGCAGGCGGGCCAGGTCGGCGGGGATGCCCTGCTCGATCGCGGCGCGCTCGAGCAGTTCGGCGAGCAGAAAGACATAGGCCGGGCCGCCGCCGGAGACGGCGGTGACCGGATCGATCAGCCCCTCGTCCTCGACCCAGGCCACGGCGCCGATGGCGGCGAGCAGCGTATCGCACAGCCCCCGCTGAGCGGCGGAAACGCCGGGGCCCGCGCAGGCCACCGTGATGCCCTGGCGGACCGCGGCCGGCGTGTTGGGCATGGCACGCACCACCGCCGCCGGCGCGCCGAGCAGATCCCGCAGGCCGGCGATGGTGCGGCCGGCCATGATGGACAGGAAAACCGCGGCCGGGGCGAACCGGGCGTAGTGCGGCAGCATCGCGCTGGCATTCTGGGGCTTCACCGCCAGCACCACCGCCGCCGGCGCGAATCCGGCCGGGATGGCGGCGGCATCCGCCACCACCGTCACCTCGGGACCGGGCGCGGCGGGCAGCGCCGGATCGACCGCGACCGCGCCGGCGAGGCCGCGTTCACGCCAGCCGGCCAGCATGGCGCCGCCCATCTTGCCGAGGCCAACGAGCAGGATCGGGGGAATGGTCTGGGTGCTCACAGGAGTTTGCTCACCAACTCACGCTTCGCCGACACATTCGAGCATGGCGGCGGCGAGCGCGTCGGCCGGCGTCTTACCGCCCCAAAGGACAAACTGGAAGGCGGGAAAGAAACGCTCGCACTCGGTGATGGCGATGTCCACCATGTCCTCCAGGCTCTCGCTGGAGGCGCCCGGCGCCCCGCGCAACAGCATGGAATGACGAAACACGGGCATGCCATCGTCGCTGTCCATGCCGAAATGGCCGATCCACAGCCGTTCGTTGGCCAACGCCAGCAACTCGTACAAGACCCCGCGACACTTCTCGGGCACCTTCAGGTCGAAGGCGCAGGTGAAGTGCATGGCGCTGATCTCGTTCGACCAGTTGAAATAGAGCCCGTAGTCGCACCACTTGCCCGGCGCCTCGGCCGCCATCTCGGAATCGCCACGGCGGTCGAACGCCCAGTCATTGGCGCTGGCGATCTGCTCCAGCACGTCCAGCGGGTTGGCGGACCGTTCGAAACTGGTGCTCATCATAGCTGACATGCGAAGTCTCCCGCGGTGAGGAAGGCCAGTAGGCACTCGGGCCAAGGTCGGCGAGACACCATCCGATCCGGCCCTGCAAGCTGGCCGAATCCACGGCGCTCCTCCGACAGCCTAGAGGTCCGCGGATTCGTGCCGCAAGGGGTTCAACGCTTCATGCAGTAAAGTTCACGTTTCACTTCATGTTGCGCTGCGATACGGCGCGGTGATCAGGCGATCATCCCTGGGCCGCCCCCGGCCGGGGACCGGGGCGTCTCCAGCGCCGCGACCCGGGCTTCCAGCGCCGCAAGGCGGGTCAGCGCATCCGCCAGCTTCGCCTCGGCGGCCTCCTGGCCGGCCCGGGCGTTGGCGGCGAGGGTCATGGCGGCGTCGAGCTCGTCGCGCTTGACCAGGTCAAGCTTGCGGATCGCCGCCTCGATGCGG
>PLTJ01000148.1:6638-6834 GCA_003164455.1 Acetobacteraceae bacterium | reverse complement strand
ACCCGGGTGGAGCCGCGGCTCCCGGCCGCATCCATGCCGCAATGCAGCGCGTCGGGCGATGAAGTGCAAGCAAGAATCGTGCTGGAGCTCGGCTGGCCCGGTCTAGCCTGCCAGGGTTACGCAATCCATAAGGAACTGCGCCGGCCGGCAACGGCGAGCCGCGCTACAGGCTGAACCGCTCGCCCAGGTAGACGCG
>PLTJ01000148.1:0-6615 GCA_003164455.1 Acetobacteraceae bacterium | reverse complement strand
ACCGCGATCGGGTCGATGCCGGCCAGCGGTTCGTCGAGCAGGATGTAGCTGGGCTGGGCGGCCAGCGCGCGGGCGATCTCCACCCGCCGGCGCTCGCCGCCGGACAGCGCCATCGCCGGGGTGCGCCGCAGATGGCCGATGCCGAACTCGGCGAGCAACTCGTCGAGCATCTGGTCGCGGCGATCGGAGTCGGGCTCCACCACCTCCAGCACCGCCATGATGTTCTGCTCGACATTGAGGCCACGGAATACGCTGGCCTCCTGCGGCAGGTAGCCGATGCCGAGCCGGGCCCGGCGGTACACCGGCAGCATGGTGAGATCCTGCCCGTCCAGGCTGATCGAACCGGTGTCGGGGCGGACCAGGCCGACGATCATATAGAAGGTCGTGGTCTTGCCGGCGCCGTTGGGACCGAGCAGCCCCACCGCCTCGCCGCGCCGCACCGAAATCGACACGTTCCGCACCACCGGCCGCTTTTTGTAGGTTTTGCCGACGTTGGTGGCGACCAGGCCCATCGTGGTAACGGCCTGCAGCGGATGCACCGGCACCACACGCGCCTCCATCATCGCGACCGCCCTCCTGGCCCGGCTGGCGTGGCGCCGCCCGGCACCTGGGCCTGGTTGGGCATGATCAGGCCCTGCACACGCTGCGTCGGGTCGGAGGCGACGTGGGCGATACCGGTCTTCATGTTCACATCCGCCGCGGGACCGGTGATCACGTTCTGGCCGTGGATCACCCGGACATTGCCCAGCACCCGCGCCACGCCGGTGTCGGTCACATAGACGCCGCGATCGCCGCGCACGGTGTCGGTCGCGGTGCGTACTTCGACGTTGCCGAAGGCTTCGACGCGTTGCAGCTTGCCCGAGGCGTCCGCCCCGGTCGGCGGCGGCGGGACGCCGGGTCCGGCCGCGGCGGGGCTGCCCGCCGCCGGGGCGGCCTGGGTGGTGTAGCCCACCAGCACGTCGGCGGACAGGCGGCGGCCATCGGTCGCCACCACCATGGCGTTGCCGCGGCCGACCGCCATGTGAAGCTGGGACCAGTATTCCATGCTGTCGCGCGCGGTCATCAGATACTGCGGCGTGGTCAGCCGCAACGCCTGGCCGGTCATCACCAGCACGGCCTGATCGATGTCATAGACCGCCATGTCGCCAACGGCCTCGTCGGTGGGGGTGACGATGCGCACGTGTCCGATCGCATCCAGCCGGTAGATCTCGTTGCTGCCGGCATCGCTGTCGCCGGGGCTGGCGGTGACCGCCGCGACGGGCTCGGCCGCGGCCGCCTTCTTGCGGTAATGGGCCACCAGACGGTCGGCCAGCACGGTGACGTCGCCGCGCACCGCGCGGGCATCGCCGTTGGCGGTCACGGTCTGATCGTTCTCGTGCCATTCGAAGCCGTCGCGCGCGGTCACGTCCACCGGCCCGCCGCTGGACATGTCGATCGGCTGCGCCCGCGCCGGCGCGCTTGCCAGTGCCGCCAGCAACGCCAGCACCACGGGGGCGAGGCGGGCGATCACTGGGGCCGCCCGTTCAACACCAGCCGGCCCGGGCCGGTGAACTGCATCACCGCGCCGCGGTCGATGACCGTGAACCCCTGGGCATCGAGGCTGCCGAACGGACCCTCGACGTGCACCCGCTCGGCTCCGCTCGCCGCGCCGGCCTTGAGATCGAGAGTCGCCGCGTCGGTCGTCATGGTCAGCCCGTCGTCGCGGTACAGCACCACCTCGCCGGAGAGGTCCAGCTGGTCGGCATGCGGCATGTAGACACCTTGACGGGACTGCGCCATCAGCCAGTTCCCGCTCTCCAGGTTGATGTCGCCCTTGGGGTCCACCAGGTTGATCCGCTCCGGGGAGACCTGCCGGGCGGCGGAGGCGGTCACGGCGTAGGGACGGTCGCGCTCGTCCACGCCGCGGTAATGCAGGTCGGTAAGCTGCCCGCTTTGCGGCTCGATCCCGCGGACGCCGGCGGCCAACCGGCTGTGCTCGTCCCGCTCGATCTCGGGCCACAGCGCCACCAACGAGAGCAGCACCAGCGCCACCACGGGCAGCAGGCGCTTGGCCAGGCCCACGGCGAAGTGGCGGCGATTGACATCGGACGGCCGGCGCCGCTTGACGGAGCCCACCAGACGTTGCGGGCGCGGCAACTGCGGCGGATGCGGCAACGGCAGCGGCGCGGCGGTCATGCGAGCCCCGCCCGCAGCAGATCGTGCACGTGCAGGATGCCGACCGGCTGCTGCTGTGCGTCGATGACGAACAACGCGGTGACCGGGCGCGGTCCGGCATTCATCGTGTGCAGCGCCTCGGCCGCCAGGGCCTCGGGGCCGATGGTCAGCGGGCTCGCCGTCATGATGTCGCCGACCCGACGCTGCAACAGCGTCGGGCCCATGGCGCGGCGCAGGTCGCCGTCGGTGACGATGCCGATCAGGCGCCCATCGCCGCCGACCACACCGAGGCAGCCGAAGCGTTTTTCGGTCATCAGCAGCAGGGCGGCGTCCATCACCGTGTCGGGCGGCGCCAGCGGCATTTCCGCCCCCGCGTGCATCAGCTCGCGCACCCGCTTCAGCCGGGCACCCAGCCGCCCGCCGGGATGGAAGTTCTGGAAATCGGCCGGGCCGAAACCCCGGTGGGTCAGCAGCGCCACCGCCAGCGCGTCGCCCAGCGCCATGTGCATGGTCGTGCTGGTGGTGGGCGCCAGGCCCATCGGGCAGGCCTCCCGCGCCGCCGGCAGCACCAGCACGACATCGGCCGCCTGGGCCAGCGTGCTGTCGGCCCGGCCGGTCATGGCCACCAGCGGCAGGGCGAAGCGTCTTGTATGCGCGATCAGGTCGGCCAGCTCGGCGGTCTCGCCGGAGTTGGACAGGGCCAGCACCGCATCGCCCGGCACGATCATGCCGAGGTCGCCGTGCGAGGCCTCGGCCGGGTGGACGAACAGCGCGGGCGTTCCGGTGGAAGCGAAAGTGGCGGCGATCTTGCGCCCGACATGACCGGACTTGCCCATGCCCGACACCACGACCCGCCCGCTGGCGGCGCCGAGCAGCGCGACGGCCGCGGCGAAGCGGCCGTCCAGGGCGGCGGCCAGCGCGCGCAGTCCCGCCGCCTCGGTGCCCAGCACGGTGCGGGCAACGTCGAGATCGTCTTCACCGGCTGCGACGGCCGGGGCAAGCCCGGCGGCATGGCGAAACGCGGTCATGCGAGCAGGTCGGCCTCCATGCTGCGACGGCATTATTAGGCTCTAGGCACGCCAACATATAGGGTCAACAACCCTGTCCGGCCGTGCGTGGGCCGGCTCGCCGCATCAATGGGCGAAAATGTCCGGGTCCTGGTAGCCCAGCAGGTCCAGGCGGCCGCGGGCCGGCAGGAAGGCGAAACAGGCTTCCGCCAAGGCGAGCCGCCCCTCGCGCACCAGCAGCGCCTCCAACCGGTGCCACAGGGCGTGCAGGTACAGCACATCGGATGCGGCATAGGCGAGTTGCTCGGGGGAGAGGTCGGGGGCGCCCCAATCGCTGCTCTGCTGCTGCTTCGACAGGTCGACGCCGAGCAATTCCTTGCACAGGTCCTTCAACCCGTGCCGGTCGGTGAAGGTGCGGACAAGCTTGGCGGCGATCTTGGTGCAGCGCACCGGCGCCACCTCGATGGCCAGCGCGTGCTGCAGGATGGCGACGTCGAAGCGGGCGAAATGCATCAGCTTCACCACCGCCGGATCGGCCATCAGGCGCTTCAGGTTCGGGCAGTCCGCGCCGTGGCCGCCCAGACCCTCCGGCACGATCTGCACCAGGTGCGCCACCCCGTCGCCGGCCGATAACTGGACCAGGCAGAGGCGGTCGCGATGCGGGTTCAGCCCCATCGTCTCGGTATCGACCGCCACCATCGGGCCGAACGTCAGGTCCGGCGGCAGGTCGTGACGGTGCAGGTGGATGGTGGCGTTGGCGGTGAACTGGGTGATGTCGGCCATGTTGTCCGCCGGGCCCTGAGCGGTGCCGGCCTGGGGTTACCGCCCGGCTTGGAGTGGTGCTGTTGGAGGGGATTGAACTCTCGACCTCCCCCTTACCAAGGGGGTGCTCTACCACTGAGCTACAACAGCGCCGAAGGCCGCAGCGGCGGATTACCTAGCGACATGGACGGACTGGTGCAACCCCTATCCGGTGCGGCTATCCTGCGCTGCCGCGAGGAAGGACAGGACCCATGGCACTCTCACCGCTTGCCGGCAAGCCGGCGCCAAAAAACATGCTTGTGGACCTCGCCCGGTTGGAGGCGGCCTACCACGATGTCCGCCCCGACCCCGCCAACCCCGCCCAGCGCGTCCAGTTCGGCACCAGCGGGCATCGCGGCTCCTCGCTCAACGGCTCGTTCAACGAGGCGCACGTCCTGGCCATCACCCAGGCCATCTGCGAGCACCGCCGCGCCCAGGGCATCGATGGGCCGCTGTTCATGGGCCGCGACACCCACGCCCTGTCCGCCGCCGCCCAGCGCACCGCCCTGGAGGTGCTGGCGGCCAACGACGTGACCACGATGGTGGCGCGCGAGGACGGGGTGACGCCGACGCCGGTCGTCTCGCGCTCCATCCTGGTGCACAACCGCGGCCGCGCCGGGCAGCGCGCCGACGGCATCCTCATCACCCCCTCGCACAACCCGCCCGAGGATGGCGGCTTCAAATACAACCCACCGAACGGCGGACCGGCCGACACCGACGTGACGGGCTGGGTGCAGGACCGCGCCAACGCCCTGCTGGCCGCCGGCAACCACGAGGTGAAACGCCTGCCCCTGGCCGCGGCACTGGCGGCGGACACCACCCATCAGCACGACTTCATCGGCCCCTATGTCGCCGACCTCGCCCACGTCATCGACATGCCGGCGATCCGCGCCGCCGGGCTGCGCCTGGGCGTCGATCCGCTCGGCGGCGCCTCGCTGCCGTACTGGCAGCCGATCGCCGAGGCCTACGGGCTCGACCTCACGGTGGTGAACACCAGCCAGGACCCGCGCTTCGCCTTCATGACCGTGGACCATGACGGGCGCATCCGCATGGATTGCTCCAGCCCCTATGCGATGGCCGGGCTGATCGGCATGAAAGACCGTTTTGATCTTGCCTTCGCCAACGATCCCGACGCCGACCGCCACGGCATCGTGACGCCGACGGCCGGGCTGATGAACCCGAATCACTACCTCGCCGTCGCCATCGACTACCTGCTGACGCACCGCCCGCTTTGGCCGGCGGCGGCGGTCGTCGGCAAGACTCTGGTGAGCAGCGGGCTGATCGACCGCGTGGTGGCCCGCCACGGTCGCCGGCTGTCGGAAACGCCGGTCGGGTTCAAATGGTTCGCCCCCGGCCTGTTCGACGGCACCTGCTGCTTCGGCGGCGAGGAGAGCGCGGGGGCCAGTTTCCTGCGCCTCGACGGCAGCGTGTGGACCACCGACAAGGATGGGCCGCTGCTGAACCTGCTGGCCGCCGAAATCACCGCCCGCACCGGCCGCGACCCCGGCGAACACTACCAGGCGCTGACCGCGGACCTCGGCACCTCATTCTACACCCGCATCGACACCCCGGCGAGCCCGGCACAGAAGGCGCGGTTGCAGAAACTGGCGCCCGAGGCGGTGCGCAGCACCACGCTGGCCGGCGATGCCATCACCGCGCGGCTGACCCGCGCGCCCGGCAACGACGCGCCGATCGGCGGACTGAAGGTGGCCTCCGGGCAGGGCTGGTTCGTCGCCCGACCCTCCGGCACCGAGGACATCGTCAAGCTGTACGCCGAGAGTTTCCGCGACGAAGCGCATCTGCAACGGATTCTGGCGGAGGCGCAGCAGATCATGACCGACGCGCTGGCCGGCTGAAGCGGCATGGCCGAGCCGCCCCGCCCGCCCAAGCAGCCCAACCTGACGCCGCGCGCCCAGGCCGCCCTGGAGGAGCGCCGCGCCCGCCAGGGCGAGGCCCTGCGCGAGAACCTGCGCCGGCGCAAGCAGCAGGCGCGCAACCGCCAGGCGGCGGAGGGGCAGAAAACCTAGCCGATCCTGTTCGTCGCGGTGACGGCGATGCGCGGGGGGCGGTCGGCAGGAAATGCCGGCCAGTTAACCGGGGCGTAACCGGGGGGCGCGAGGCTGCGACACCCGGCAGAAGGCCGGGCCAGCACGAGCCGGGTCATCCATGGGAACCGCTACCCTCGTCGCGACCAAAACCACCGTCCGCTCCGGAGCCCCGCGATGAACGGGCTGCTGGACGGACTGAAGGCGCTCGGCCCGGGGCGGCTTGCCGCCATGGCGGCGGTCGCCGCCGCCATGCTCGGGTTGCTGGCGCTGCTGATGCTGCGCGCGCCCGCGGATCACATGGCCCTGCTTTACGCCGACCTCGACCCACGTGAGGCCGGCCAGGTGGTCGATGTGCTGGAACACCAGCACGTGCCACACCAGTTGGCCGCCGGCGGCGGGCAGATCCTGGTGCCGGGCGAGGAGGTGGCGCGGATGCGCCTGCTGCTGGCCAAGAACGGCCTGCCGACCGGCGGCTCCATCGGCTACGAAATCTTCGACCGCGGCGACAGCTTCACCACCAGCCAGTTCCAGCAGGAAATCAACCAGACCCGCGCGCTGGAGGGCGAGCTGGCCCGCACCATCCGCGCCATCGCCGGCGTGCGCGC
>PLTJ01000139.1 GCA_003164455.1 Acetobacteraceae bacterium | reverse complement strand
CGCTGGCCGAGGACGACCCCGCCGGGTTTGTCGCCTTCACCAAGGAAGTCGGCACCCGCCTGCAAGTGGTGGGCGACGATTTCCTGGTCACCGATACCGCCCGGGTGCGCGCCGCCGCCGCCGCCGGCAGCGTCAATACCGTGCTGCTCAAGCCCAACCAGCGCGGCACCCTGACGGAGACGCTGGAGGCCTGGGAGGCCGCCAAGGCCGCCGGTTTTGCCGGCATCGTCTCCGCCCGCTCCGGCGAGACCGAGGACACCACCATCGTCCATCTCGCGGTGGGCTGGGGGGTCGGGCAGTTGAAGGTGGGCTCCTTCGCCCGCGGCGAACGGATGGCCAAGTGGAACGAGGCGCTGCGCGTCGAGCAGGCGCTCGGCCCGGTTGCTTCCTTCGCCGGTGGGCGGGCGCTGGGGCGGTCGTAGCAAAGGCCTGGGCGCCGACATGGGCACGACGACGACCGCGCGGGGGGAAATGCGCACGCTGGCGCTGGTCTGCGGTGCCCATTTTGTCAGCCATTTCCACCAACTGGTGTTCCCGCCGCTGTTCCCGTTGCTGACGGCGAAACTGGGCGTCGGGTTCGTCGAGATCGGCCTGGCCTTGACGCTGTTCAACGTGGTTACGGCGCTGACTCAGGCACCGATCGGTTTCGTGGTGGACCGTGTGGGCGCGCGTACCGTCCTGGTGGCGGGGCTGGCGATCGGCGGTTTCGCCTACGTCATGGCCGGGCTGTATCCAACCTATCCCATGCTGCTGGCGGCCACCGCCCTGCTCGGCCTGGCCAATTCAGTCTATCACCCCGCCGACTACGCCCTGCTGTCCAACGGCATCGGCGAGGCGCGGATGGGCCGCGCCTTCTCGGTGCACACCTTCGCCGGCTATTTCGGCGGGGCGATCGCACCCTTTGTCATGCTGCTGCTGGCCGACCGGTTCGGCATGGGCGGGGCGATCGTGGCGGCGGGGCTGCTGGGCTGGGCGGCGGCGGCGGCCCTGCTCGCCGCGCCGGCCTTCGCCACCGCGCGGCGCGGTCCGGCGCATGCCGGGTACCGCGGATTGCGCTCGGTGCTGACCCCGGCGATCCTCGTGCTGGTGCTGTTCTTCGCCATGATCTCGCTGTCCACCGGCGGCATCAACAACTTCGCCGTATCGGCCCTGACCGAAGGGTTCGGCGCCACGCTGACTTCGGCCAACATCGCGCTTACCGCCTTCCTGATGGCCAGCGCCTTCGGCGTGCTCGCCGGCGGCGTGCTGGCCGACCACACGCGCCGCCACAGCGAGGTCGCGGCTCTCGGTTTCGGCCTCACCGCGGCGCTGGTGGCGGTGGTCGGCGCCGTCGCGCTCGGCCCGGTCGCGCTGGCGCTGGTGATGGGCGCGGCCGGCTTCTTCTCCGGCATGATCATGCCGTCGCGCGACATGCTGGTCCGCCAGGCCTCGCCGCCCGGCGCCGAGGGCCGGGTGTTCGGCATCGTCACCACCGGCTTCAGCCTTGGCGGCATGGTCGCGCCGGTCATCTTCGGCGCCCTGATGGACCACCATCTGCCGGCCTGGGTGTTTTTTGTCAGCGTCGCCTTCATGCTGGCCACCGCCGCCATGGCGCTGTTCGGCGAGCGCGGGCCGCGACCCGCGGCGCAGCAGGCCGGCGAGTAACGAGAGCAAGCATAGCCCGGAATGTCGAAGCGTCGTTCTTGTCTATTCTTGTCCCGTACAAGCGGCGGCTTGCGTTGGTGGGTTACGCTTCGCTTACCCACCCTACGTTTTCTAACGAATAAAAGTTTTTTGGTTCTTTTTTTCAAAAAAGAACATTCTTCCTTCCTTACTTCTCCGGCGGATCATCAAACAGAATGCGGTTGGCCGCGCCCTCGAGGTCGTCGTACTGGCCCGATCGCAGGCACCAAAGAAAAAACAGCAGCCCGGCGCCGCCCATGACTAGGCTGAGCCCGATCAGGTAGATCATGATCGTCATGCCGACCGCGCCCGGAAACTGTTGGCCATCACCAGAACAGACGAACTGGACATCGCCACCGCCGCCAGCAAGGGCGTGACCCACCCGGCGACCGCCAGGGGCACCATCAGGGCGTTGTAAAGCAATGACATCGAAAGGTTCTGCCACATAANNAGCCCGTCGCCCACCATCAGCACGCGGTGCCCCTGCGCGCGCAGCGTCTCGATCAGAACCACTTTGCCGGTCGGGCCGATTTCGGCCTGCCAGTCGGCGATGCCGAGGCTTGCGGCGACCGGTTCGACCGCAGCCGCGCGGTCGCCGGAGGCCAGCAGGACCCGCAGTCCCGCGAGGCGCAATCCCGCCACCGTGGCGAGCGCATCGGCGCGCAGGCGTTCCTGAAAGGCGAACAGGACCGGCGGGTGGCCCGGCCGCGCCAGCCAAAGCTCTGGCCCCACGGCCGGCGGCGCCGACGGATCGCCGGCGAAGGCGCGCGAACCGAGCCGGATTTCGCCCAGCACCAGCCCTTCGCCCGGGCGTTCGGCGACGCCCTCGGCCGCCGGCACCGGTCCGGCGGCGGCCAGCAGCGAGCGCGCCAGCGGATGGCGGCTGCTCGCCGCCAGCGAGGCCGCCACAAGCAGCGCCTCGGGGTCGCGCGAGGGGTCGTCGGCCAGCGCCAGCA
>PLTJ01000442.1 GCA_003164455.1 Acetobacteraceae bacterium | reverse complement strand
GGTCCAGCATCGGCGTCAACGGCCGACCAGCCGCCACAGCCGGAGCCAATGGCGCATTCATCGCTCGGTCCTCTCCCACGGCTCAACTACGCCGGGCCACGACGTAGTTGGCCAACGCACGCAGCAGATCGGCTTTGGCACCGAAACTCTCCAACTGCGCGGAAGCCTGGTCGGCGAGCGCCTCGGCCTGAGCGCGCGCCCGTTCCACCCCCAGGGCGGCCACCAGGGTCGCCTTACCGGCGGCGGCATCCTTGCCGGCCGTCTTGCCGGTCTCCTCCGTTGTTCCCACCGCGTCCAGTAAATCGTCAGCGATCTGAAAGGCGGCCCCGAGGTCACGCCCGTAGGCGGCCAGCAGGTGGCGCTGTGCCATGCCGGCACGGCCCAGGATGGCGCCCGCCTCGGTGCTGAACTGAATCAGCCGGCCAGTCTTGAGCGCCTGCAACCGGGTGATCTGCTCGGCGGTGAGCGCCTGACCCTCGCTGAGCATGTCGATCATCTGCCCACCCACCATGCCGCGGGCACCGGCGGCATGCGCCAGTGCCACCACCAGCTCGCACCGCGCGTCCGGGTTGGAATGCGTGTCAGGCTCTGCAAGAATCTCGAATGCACGGGTCTGCAACGCGTCGCCGGCGAGGATGGCGGTGGCCTCGTCGAAGGCGCAATGACAGGACGGCCTGCCGCGGCGCAGATCGTCGTCGTCCATGGCGGGCAGGTCGTCGTGCACCAGCGAGTAGGCGTGCAACATCTCGATGGCAGCGCCGACGCGGGCGGCGCAGCGGCGGTCGACACTGAACAGCGCGGCGCTTTCCATGGCCAGAAAAGCGCGCAAACGCTTGCCGCCGCCGAGGGTGGAATAGCGCATGGCCTCGGCGAGGCGGCCCTCGGCGCCCTCCACCGGCGGCAACAAATCCTCGAGAGCGGCCGCCACTTCACCGGCAACGCGCGACAGGGCGGCGGAAAGCGATGCTTGCATGGCAGAGGTATCCTGCTCAGTCGGACGGACGCAACGAAAGGGAGCCGTCGGCGGCGGCGACGATCGCCTGCACGCGCGCCTCGGCCTCGGCCAGCTTGGCCTCGCAATGGGCGCGCAAGCGAGCACCGCGCTCATAGGCGCCGATGGCGTCCTCGAGCTTCTGCTGGCCGCCTTCAAGGCCGCGCACGATTTTCTCGAGCTCGGTCAGGGCGTCCTCGAAGGATAGTGACGCCACCGCCGGATCGGCCGGGGGGGCGGTCGCGGGTATCTGCCGGGCACCGGACATGGTCGTGCTCCTGATCGTCGCATCCGTCACCGAATCACCCCGTTGGTAACGCGCCCAGCGGCGAACGCCAACCCCTCATGCACGGTTTCGTGTCATCCGTGCAACAAAGCACGAACATGCGCGGCGCTGCACGCGGCCAGCGCGTCGAGGTCGTAGCCGCCCTCCAGCAGCGAGGCCAGGCGCCCGCCGCAATGGCGCCGCGCCACCTCCAGCAGCCGCTCGGTGATCCAGGTGAAATCCGCGGTCTCCAGGCGGAGTTGGGCGAGCGGATCGGCCTTGTGGGCGTCGAAACCGGCGGAAACGATCAGCAGTTCGGGGACGAATGCGTCCAGCGCGGGCAGGATGACGCGGTCCCAGGCGTCGCGGAATTCGGCACCGGTGGCGCCCGGGGCAAGGGTGGCATTGACGACGTTGCCGGCGCAGCCGCGCTCGCTGGCCTCCCCGGTACCGGGGTAGCAGGGGAACTGGTGGCTGGAAGCGTAGAACAGGTCGGCATCGGGGCCGAAAATGTCCTGCGTGCCGTTGCCATGGTGGACGTCGAAATCGACCACCGCGACGCGCCGCAGCCCCCAGCGCGCCTGCGCGTGGCGGGCGGCGATGGCGGCGTTGAAGAACAGGCAGAACCCCATGGGCTGCGCCGGCCCGGCGTGGTGGCCGGGCGGACGGATGGCAGCGAAGGCATGACGGGCCCAGCCTTCCATCACCGCATCAACCGCGTGCACGGCGCCGCCAGCCGCGCGCAAGGCGGCCTCGGCACTGCCGGCGCTCATCAGCGTGTCGGCATCGAGCGACACCGTCGAGCCCGGCTCGGGGCGGTTGGCGAGGATGGCCTGCACGTAGTCGGCGGGATGGACCCGGGTCAGCTGTTCCTCGGTGGCGGCCGGCGCGGCCTCGCGCAGCAGCGGCAGGAATTCCTCGGCCTCCAGCGCGCGCAGCACGGCGCGCAGACGGTCGGCGCATTCGGGATGCCAGGGACCGGTGTCGTGCCCGAGGCATGCCGGGTGAGTGATCAGGGCAACCGACACGGCGCGCCTCCCCGGCTTCAGTCCGCTTTTTTGCGGATCACGAAGCTGAATATCCCGGTTTCCTCGCTCCATGCCAGCAAGGCGTGGCCGGTTTCGCGGCAAAAGGCCTGGAAGTCGACGACCGCGGCGCGGTCGGTGGCGAGCACGCGCAGATGCGCGCCGGCGGCGAGCCCGCGCAAGGCGCGGTTGGCGCGCAACACGGGCAGCGGGCAGCTCATGCCCTTCACATCGAGAAGCGTCTCGGTCATCGGCACATCCTGCGCGGCCCCATAAGCGCGAAGATAAGGCGAGGGTGGCTGCCCTCGACCCGCAAAGGGCCAAGAGGCCCTTTGATCCCATTACTTTTCTTGGCTGCGTCGGCAGCCCAGCGGATGATATCGCCATTCAGGTAAAAGCTGCTGGCGCATGCCACGAATGGGCGGTGACGGGTTCGAACCGCCGGCCCTCTCGGTGTAAACGAGACGCTCTACCGCTGAGCTAACCGCCCGTGCGCACGGGATAACGCCGGGCGCGGCGCGGATAAAGCGCCGCGTGCGCAGACAGAGCGGCGACGTCAGCCGACCGAGTCTTTCAGGGCCTTGCCGGCCTTGAACTTCACCGAGGTCGACGCCTCGATCTGGATTTGCTCGCCGGTCCGCGGGTTGCGGCCGGTCGAGGCCTTGCGCTGCACGGTCTCGAAGGTGCCGAACCCGACCAGGCGCACTTCACCACTATCCTTCAGGCCCACCTGGATGGCGTCCAGCACCGCATCGACAGCCTCGGCTGCCTTGGCACGGGAAAGGTCCGCCGTTTCCGCCACTTTGGCGACGAGATCCATTTTGTTCACTGCAAAGCCCCCTGCACTGACGTTACCACCGATAGATGCCACGACCGGCCGATTCGCCGCCCGATCCGTTCGACACTAGAGGCCCACTTTCCGCGACGTCAACGAAACCCATGATAAAATCACCATCAACCGGCGATTTTCGTCGGTGGACCGGAACAGAATGACCCGCCCGGGCGACTCCGGGCGGGTTTCGGGACAGTCAATGCGGCAGCGGCACCCCGGCCGCGACCGGTGAGGGCAGCACAACAGGCTGGTCGGGCGGCTCGGGCGGTTCCACCCACTCGATCGGCTCCGGCTTGCGCACCAGCGCCTGGGCGATCACCTCGTCCACGTGCGCCACCGGCACCAGCCTTAGGTGCTTCTTCACGTTGTCCGGGATCTCGGCGAGGTCCTTCTCGTTGTCCTTGGGAATGAACACCGTGTTGATCCCGGCCCGCAACGCGGCCAGCAACTTCTCCTTCAGCCCACCGATCGGCAACACCCGCCCACGCAGCGTGATCTCGCCCGTCATCGCCACGTCGCGGCGAATCGGGATGCCGGTGAGGATGCTGACCATGGAGGTGGCCATGGCGATGCCGGCCGACGGCCCGTCCTTGGGGGTCGCCCCTTCCGGCACGTGCACATGGATGTCGCGCTTCTGGAACACGGTCGGCTTGATGCCGAAGCTGATCGAGCGGCTGCGCACGTAGGACAGCGCCGCCGAGACACTTTCCTGCATGACGTCGCCGAGCTTGCCGGTATTCTTCACGTTGCCCTTACCGGGCAGCAGCACGCTCTCGATGGTCAGAATCTCGCCACCCACTTCGGTCCAGGCCAGGCCGGTGACCACGCCCACCATATCCTCGGTCTCCACTTCGCCGTAGCGGAAGCGTTGGACGCCGGCATATTTCTCCACGTTCTTGCGGGTGATCGCGACCTTCTTGGCCTTCTTGGTGACGATCTCCTTGACCACCTTGCGCGCCAGGCTGGCGATCTCGCGCTCGAGGTTCCGCACCCCGGCCTCGCGGGTGTAGTAGCGGATCAACTCGCGCAACGCGTCCTCGCTGATCGACCACTCCTCCGGCTTGAGGCTGTGCGCCTCGGTCTGCTTGGCGATCAGGTGGCGTTTGGCGATCTCGACCTTTTCGTCCTCGGTGTAGCCGGACAGATGGATGATCTCCATGCGGTCAAGCAACGGCTGCGGCATGCGCAAGGTGTTGGCGGTGGTGACGAACATCACGTCGGACAGGTCGTAATCGACCTCGAGGTAATGGTCGTTGA
>PLTJ01000355.1 GCA_003164455.1 Acetobacteraceae bacterium | reverse complement strand
ATTGCCGACCTGATTCTCAACCCGGTCGTTGGGCCGACTTACGCGGCCTTCGGCCACGGTTCGGCCCAACCCCAGCCCGCCGCCAGTGGGCTCAGCCCGCGCAGGATTGCCATGATGCTGAACCAGGAGGGCATCCCCGGACCGTCCGGGAGGGTCTGGTATGCCGCGACCATCCGCGGCCGGCCCGCCTACAAGGACGGGCTGCTGCGCCAGCCGACCTATGCTGGTGTGCTGACCTGGTGCCGCCGGAGCAATGCCAAGGACCCGGCGCCCGGGCGGCTTGTGCGCCAGATCAACGACCCGGGCGAACTCGTGACACAGCCGGCGCCACAACTGCGCATTATCGACCAGGACCTCTGGGACCGCGTCCAGGGCCGGCCGGCCACCGAGAGTGTTCCTGACCGTCACGATGTCGAGAAGCGCGACGCAAGCGGTGGCTTCTGGGAACATCGCCGACCGCGCTACCTGCTCACCGGCAAGGTGTTCTGTGGCTGTTGCGGCCGGCCGTTCGCGGTGGTTGGCAAAGACTACCGGGCTGTCCAGCCGCACTAAACGCCGGCTGCGACAACACCCGGCGGCTGCGCCGGAGCCGGCTCGAGGCCCGGGTCCTGGCCGCGTTGAGCAGCCAGTTGATGGAGCCGGCGTTGGTGCGGGAGTTCATCGTGGCCTTCAATACGAAGTGGGCCCGGCTGGGCGCCGAGATGACCGCGCAGGCCGATGCCGAGCGCCGGGAGGTGGCGGTGCTCTCGCGCAGGATCGACCATCTGGTTGACGCCGTCAGCGACGGCGACCGCAGCCCGAGTCTGCGCGCCAAGCTGGCGGAACTGGAAGCGCGCCGGGACAGCATCGCCGCAGCTATGGCGGCTCCTGCTGCCCGACCGCCGGCGTTGCATCCTGGTATCGCCGAGATCTACCGCGCAAAGGTGGCTAATCTCCAGCAGGCAATGGCCGACAACAACGATCACGCGGCGCTGGAAACCGCGCGGGCTCTGATCGAAAAGGTGATGATCCTCCCGCCGAAGCACGACAACGATCCGCCCAAAATCGAGCTGTTCGGCGACTTGGCCGAACTCCTCCGTGCCGCCGGCCTCGGCGCACTCCCCAGCGCAGCGCTAGCCACGGACGTTCTCAGCGTGTTCGCGAGTTCGGTAAAGGCGGGTCCAGGGGTCCACTGACCCCTGGCGGGGTCGAGGGGCAGAGCCCCTCGCCTTGCTACCCCAGTGCGCCGAGCAGTCGCGCGTGGGTGCGCATGCCCTTATGGAAGCAGCGCACCTCGAATTTCTCGTTCGGGCTGTGCACCAGGTCGTCGTCGAGTCCGAAGCCCATCAGCACGGTGTTCAGGCCGAGTTCGGCCAGCAGGGTTTCCACCACCGGGATCGAGCCGCCGCTGCCGATCATGGCGGGGGCTTTGCCGTATTCGGCCTCGAGCGCCTTGGCGGCGGCCTGCACGAAGCGGTCGGTGGTGGGGATTTTCAGCCCGGCGCCGCAGCCGAACAACTGGAACGACAGTTTCGCGTCGGCCGGCACGTGGTCCTGCATGAAGCGCTTGAACCCAGCGACGACCTTCTCCGGATCCTGGCCGGGCACCAGGCGGAAGCTGACCTTGGCGCTGGCCTCGGCGGCGATGACGGTCTTGCTGCCCGGGCCCTGGTAGCCGCCCCAGATGCCGTTGATGTCGCAGGTCGGCCGCGCCCACAGGCGTTCCAGAGCGGAGCGGCCGGTCTCGCCGGATGGCGTGGTCATGCCGATATCGCGGAGATAGCGGGCCTCGTCGAAGCCGAGCGCGGCCCACTGGTTCGCCTGGGCCGGCGAGATGTCGCGCACGCCGTCATAGAAGCCAGGCACCTGGACCCGCCCGTCGGCGTCCTTCAACTGGCCGAGTGCGGTGACCAGGGCGTTGATCGGGTTCAGCGCGGAGCCGCCGTACATGCCGGAATGCAGGTCGCGGTTGGCGGCCCGCAGGTCGACCTGAAAATAGACGAGGCCGCGCAGGCCTGCCGTCAGGGCGGGGGTGTCGATGTCCCACATGCCGGTGTCGGAGATCACCGCGACATCGGCGCGTAATTCGTCACGGTTGGCGGCGACGAAGGGCTTGAAGTTGATGCTGCTGATTTCCTCCTCGCCCTCGATCAGCACGCTGACGCGGCAGGGCAGGGTGCCGGTCTCGGCGTGCCAGGCGCGCATCGCGTTCAGCCACATCGACACCTGGCCCTTGTCGTCCACCGCGCCGCGCGCCGTGACGCGCTTGCCGTGCGGCCCGTCCACCAGGGTCGGCTCGAACGGCGGGTGGGTCCACAGCTCGAGTGGCTCGGCGGGCTGCACGTCGTAGTGGCCATAGTAGAGCACGTGCGGCACGTCGCCGCCCGGGCCGGGGTGGTGGCCGACCACGCAAGGGGCGCCTGCGGTGTCGCGCACCGAAATCTGAAAGCCGATATCGGCCAGTTGCGCCACCGCGTATTCGGCGGCGCGCCGGCTGTCGGCGGCGTGGGCGGGCTGGGCGCTGACGCTGGGAATACGCAGCCAGTCCATCCAGCGGGCCTGGGCGTCGGCGAAGTTCGCATCGATGCGGGCGAGCACTTTGTCGGTCGTGTTCATGGGGGGTGGCTCCGGTTCGTCACGAATCGGATGTACCCTGCCCCTCCGCGGCGGGATCGGCAACCGTTGCGACGCCACTCGGCGACCGGATCGGTTCGGTGTAGAGGTGGCGGCCGGTGTCAAAGAGGACAGCCCGGATGCAACGCAGGACCTTCCTGGCCGCGGCCGATCGGCGAGCAGATTCAGTTGCTGGTGTGGCAGGAGCTGCCGTACATTCCGGTCGGCAGTGGTTCGTTCTCACCGCCATGCGCCCCAATCTGGTCACTGTGGTGAAGGCGCCGTTGCCGATTTTCTGGGGCGCGCGAAAGGCGTGACGCATGGCTCACCAGCCTGCGTGGCAGGGCTGCACGCGTTGACCGCCCGTCCGGGGCGGCTTCTTTGACACCGCTGCGTTCCGCGATGACGCGGCGTGAGGGGAGTTTCCTGACGGTGCCAAAATCTGCCGCCGCTGCCTTGCCCATGCTTATCCTGCTGTCGGCCTGCACGGTCGGACCCGATTTCACCTCTCCGGCGCCGTGGTGGAATCCCGCCTCGTGGACCGGCACCGGTCCCCAGGCGGCCGCGGTGCCCAGCCAGCCCGTCGCCGAGCCGGTCGATGCGCAATGGTGGGAGTTGTTCGGCGACCCGGTGCTGACCGGCATGGAGCAGCGTCTGGCCCAGGCCAATCTCGATGTGCGGGCGGCCAGCCTCCGCCTGGCGGAGGCGCGTGCGACGGTCGGCGTGGTCGAGGCGGCCGCCAGGCCGTCGGTGAACGGCAACGGCAGCTACACGCGCCAGATGGCCAGCAACCGGGGCATCCTGTGGCTGAGCCCGCCGAGCAGCGCGGCAAAACAGGCGAACGGCCTGTCCAACCCGCAGAGCGGCGCCCAGGAGAAAAACCCCGACCTGTTTGCGCCCTACGACCTGTTCCAGTACGGCTTCGATGCCTCCTGGGAGATGGATATCTGGGGCCGCGTCCGCCGCGGCGTCGAATCCGCCTCCGCGTCCGTGACCGCCAGCGAGGAAGCCCGCCGCGACACGCTGCTGACCGCGATGGCCGAGCTGGCGCGCGACTATGTCCGGCTGCGCGGCATGCAGCGCGCCCTCGACATCACCAGCCAGAACCTCGACAGCTCCCGCCAGAGCCTGAACCTGACGCGCCAGCGTGCGGAGGGGGGACTCACCACCGATCTCGACGTCGCCACCGCCGCCGCCCAGGTGGCCAGCATCGAAGCCGAATTGCCGGGGCTGGAGACGCAGGTGGCGACGCTCATCAACGCCATCGGCCTGCTGCTCGGCGAGCCGCCGGCGGCGTTGACCAGTGAGCTTGCCCCGCCGCAGGCGATTCCGCCGGTGCCGCCGCGGGTGCCGGTCGGCCTGCCCTCGGAGCTGGCGCGGCGCCGCCCCGACATCCGCGAGGCCGAGGCGAAACTGCACGCCGCCACCGCCAACGTCGGCGTCGCGGTGGGCGATTTCTATCCCAGCTTCGTGCTGTCCGGCAGCGCCGCCATCCAGGCCATCCAGTTCGCCGACCTGGCCGACTGGGGGCACGCCAACACCTATGCCTTCGGCCCCTCGATCACCTTGCCGATTTTCGAGGGCGGCCGGCTGACCCACACGCTGGATCTGCGCCAGGCGCAGCAGCAGGAAGCCGCCGTGACCT
>PLTJ01000450.1:5983-18369 GCA_003164455.1 Acetobacteraceae bacterium | reverse complement strand
CCAGGTATCGACGATCGGGCAGCGATGGTCACCCACCACGCGGTGGTACCACAGCCAGGCCTCGGGGTTGATCGGCTCGCCGACGCTGCCGAGCAGGCGCAGGCTGTGGCGCGACCATTTCTTCACCGGCGCCTCGCCCTCGCGCATCAGGCTGCGGATGGCGGTGGGGGCGGTGTAGAAAATGTTCACCTTGTGCTTGTCCACGACCTGCCAGAACCGTCCGGCATCGGGGTAACTCGGCACGCCCTCGAACATCAGCGTGGTGGCGCCGTTGGCCAGCGGACCATAGACAATATAGGTGTGCCCTGTCACCCAGCCAACATCGGCCGTGCACCAGTAAATCTCACCAGACCGGTAGTCGAACACCAGTTCGTGTGTGAAGCTGGCCCAGACCATATAGCCGCCGGTGGTGTGCAGCGCGCCCTTCGGCTTGCCGGTGCTGCCGGAGGTATAGAGGATGAACAGCGGGTCCTCGGCGTTCATCTCAGCGGGCGGGCAGTCCGGCGCGGCGATGGCGGTCAGTTTCTCATAGGACCTGTCGAGCGCATCGTTCCACGGCACCGCGCCGCCTGTCACCCGTACCACCAGCACGTGCTCGATGCCGGGGCATTGCGCCACCGCCGCATCGGCATTGAGCTTGATCGGCACCCGCCGCCCGCCCCGGCGGCCCTCGTCGGCGGTGATCAGCAGCTTCGCCGAGGCGTCCTGGATGCGCTGCGCCAGGCTGTCCGGCGAGAAGCCGCCGAACACCACGGTGTGGACGGCGCCGATCCGGGCGCAGGCCAGCATGGCGACCGCCGCCTCCACCACCATCGGCAGGTAGAGGCAGACCCGGTCGCCTTTCCGCACGCCCAGCCCCAACAGCACGTTGGCGAGGCGGCAGACCCGCTGGTAAAGGTCGCGGTAGGTGACATGCGCTTGCTGGTTCGGGTCGTCGCCTTCCCAGATGATGGCGACCTGCTCGCCGCGGCTGGCGAGGTGGCGATCGAGGCAGGAGACCGAGGCGTTCAGCGTGCCGTCCTCGAACCAGGTGACCCGCACGTCGCCGGTGAAGCCGCCGGACAGGATTTTGGTAGGTTCGCGCATCCAGGCCACGCGGTTCTTTTCGCCGGCCCAGAACGCGGCGGGGTCGGCGGCGGCGGCGTACATCCGCTTATACCCCTCCGCCGTCACGTGCGCCTTGGCGGCGATCTCGGGGCGAACCGGGAACAGGTTGTCGGGCATACGGATATTTCCCCTTCTCGAACGTTTTATGAACGCGGCGCCGCCATCGTGGGACGGTACCGCCCGAACCTTACAGACCATCGTCCGCGGGCACGACGCCGAAGCCGCGCGATCCGCCCTCGGGAATGTCGTCCACCCGGCAGAGCGCGCGCCACGCCACCGCCGGCAGCAGACTCACGGGGCCGGTTGCCCGACCCAGCCGCCGAGCGTGCACAGAACAGCCCAGTGCGCCGCCGACACCTCCATCACCGACAGGCGGGACTGGCGGATCNNGCCGGGTCGGCCTTGATGGCGGCCAGGCCGACGGCAACGGGCATTGGCCCAACGGCCCGCATATCCACGCAGACCCAGTCGCCGCTGTCGGCGGTCGGGTCGGGATAGGCGGCGCGCGCCACCGCCACCACGCCGACGATCTCGCGGCCCACGTTGGAGTGGTAGAAGAACGCCAAATCGCCAACCCGCATCGCTTTCAGGTTGTTCTTGGCGGTGTGGTTGCGCACGCCGGTCCAGGGTTCGACGCCATGGGCGACCTGCTGGTCCCAGCCGAACGCATCCGGCTCGGATTTGACCAGCCAGAACCGGCGTGGCGCGGCTGCCATCAGCCCAGTTTTTCGCCGTCCTTGAAGGCCGCGCGGAACGGCCGGATGACGGCGCTCTCGAACAGGTCGGCCTTGGCGTACGGGTCGCTGGCGGCGAAGCCCTCGGCCTCGGCGCGGTCGGCCACGTCGATCACCAGCAGCGAGCCGCAGGGGCGGCCATCGATGTCGGTCAGGGCGCCGGCATGGACCAGCTTGGCCTGGTAGGTTTCCAGGAAGGCCAGGTGGGCGGGACGCGTGGCCATGCGGAGGTCGAGGGCACCCGGGCGGTCGGTGCAGATCAGGGCGAACAACATTGGCTTTCCTTTGTCAGAGCGGGATGACATTAGGGTAATATCCCGCCGCTTCAAACCGTCATCGTGGACCGGTATTGTCCGACGAAAGGACACGATCCGTGGACGCCTGCACCCCTCTCGCGCCGCCGGCCGGCAGCAACCTGCAACGCTTCGCCAATCCGGGACAGTTTTTGCGACTGTCCGGCCGGGTGCTGCCCTTCGTTGCCGTGCTCGGCCTCGGCCTCACCCTTGCCGGCTGCGTCTGGGGGCTGTTCTTCTCCCCCGCCGACTGGCAGCAGGGCGACGCGGTGCGGATCATGTACGTGCACGTGCCGGCGGCCTGGCTGGCCTCGTTCGGTTATTTGTCCCTTGCCGTCTGTTCCGTCCTGTCGCTGGTCTGGCGTCATCCCCTGGCTGATCTGGCGGCGGCCGAGATCGGCCCGGTGGGCGCCGCCTTCACCGGTCTATGCCTGGCCACCGGCAGCCTGTGGGGCAAGCCGATGTGGGGGGCCTGGTGGGTGTGGGACGCTCGTCTGACCTCCGTTCTCGTCCTCTTTTTCCTCTACCTCGGCCACGTCGCGCTGGTGCGCGCCTTCGACGACCCACAGCGCGGCTACCGGGCCGGCGCCATCCTGGCGCTGATCGGGGTGGTCAACCTGCCGATCATCAAGTTTTCCGTCGATTGGTGGAACACCCTGCACCAGCCCGCCACCATCACGCTCACCGGCGCGCCCACGATGGATGTCGGCATGCTGTGGCCGCTGCTGCTATGCGCACTCGGCTTCTTCTTCGGCTTCACCGCGATCGTCATCGCCCGCACCCGCGCCGCCGTCATGGAGCGCCGCATCCGCGGCCTGTTGATGGCCCGTGCCCAGGAGGCCGATGTGCCCAGCGCCCTGTCGGTCGACGCCTGATGACGCATCTGCCCTTCATCATCGCCGCCTACGGGCTGACCGTGCTGGTCGCCGTGGTGTTTTCCGTCGATGCCTGGACGCGCATGCGCCGAGCCAGCCGGCGGCTGGCCGCCATCGACCCCAGGGTGCACCGGCCATGACGCGCAAGCGCCGCCGCCTCGTTCTTCTTCTGGTCTGCGGCCTCGGCCTCGGCACCGCGGTCGCGCTGATGCTGACGGCGTTCAGCGACAACATGGTGTTCTTCCTGGCGCCATCGGACCTGACCACCAAGTCGCCGCGCCTCGGCCGCACCTTCCGGCTCGGCGGGCTGGTGGAGGCCGGCAGCGTCACCCGCACCCACGAGGGGACCCGGCCGGTGGCGCGGTTTCGCGTCACCGACGGCGCCGCCGCCGTCACGGTGAGCTACGCCGGCCTGCTGCCCGACCTGTTCCGCGAGGGACAGGGCGTGGTGGCGCTGGGGGTGATGCAGCCCGACGGCACGTTCCGCGCCTCCGAGGTGCTGGCCAAACACGACGCGACCTACATGCCCAAGGAAGTGGTGGACGCCCTGAAGAAGGCGGGCCACTGGGACCCCAAGCAAGGCAGCCCACCGCCGGCCTCGAGCTGGAATACGCCGGCGCCGAAGCCCGCCACCGGCGGCTGATCAGGCCCGCGCCGCCCGCTCGGCGGCGTCGGCGGCGTTGGCGAAGCGTTCCTGGAGCCACGCGTTCTCCACCTTGAGCCGGGCCGCGACGTCGCGCCCCCATTGCACGTATTCCAGCCGGCGCGCGGCGTTCCAGTCGGCCGGCGGGCTGACCGTCAGCGCGGTCAGGTTGCTGGTTTTGTCGGCGAGCTTGAGGATGGCGGCGCGGGACGACAGGCTCGGCGCGTGCTCGACCTGCAGGCGTTTGCGTTGCTGCTTGGGCAGCGTCTTGTCGTCGGTCACTTCCACAACCAGGGCGGCCACGTCTTCGCCGAACTCGGCGACGATGGCGGCGCGGCTGACCGGCTGGTCCTCGATGGCGTCGTGCAGCAGGGCGGCCACCACCAGGTTCGGGTCGCCTCCGTCGGTCGCCTCGGCGACCAGCCGCGCCACTTCGATCAGGTGGTTGATATAGGGTTCCTGCGCGGTGCCCTTGCGGCGTTGCGCGGCATGCCAATGGGCCGCGCGTTCAGCGGCCTTCAGGACGGCGGTCAGGGTGTCCACGGCAAATCTCCCGGCCGCGTGCCGCGCGGGGGTCAGCCCACGCGCAGCAGGCGCGGCCCGTGTGTGCGCAGCCATTCCACTGCGATCTTGGTGTGCGGCGTCAGTTCCGCCACCAGGGCCCAGAAGCGCGGGCCGTGGTTCATATGGCGCAGATGGGCCACCTCGTGTGCCACCACGTAGTCCTGCACGAAGCGCGGCGCCATCACCAGGCGCCAGGAAAACGCCAGATTGCGACTGGCCGCGCAACTGCCCCAGCGGCTGCGCGTATCCTTCACACTCACCCGGCACGGCCGCAGTTGCCCGGCCGGTGTCTTGGCGGCGACCAGCACCGATATGCACCGGCGCGCCTCGGCGCGGAAGAAGTCGGCCACCCGGCGGGGCAAAAACGCGGCCTCGCCGGAGACCAGGATTTCGCTCTCCTCCACCCATACTCCACCGACCGCGCCCGGGACGTGGCGGATGCGGCAGTCTGCCCCGTGTAGCGGCACCACGGCGCCATCGGCGAAGGCGACGGCGCCGGGCAGCGCGGCCAGCCGTTCGGCGACCCAGCCGGCCTGATCCATCAACAGCGCCATGCCAGCCGGCCGGCCGGTCCGCGGCGGCAGCGTCACCACCACGGCGCCGCCGCGCGGGTCGATCCGCAGGCTCACGCGGCGTGCCCTGCGGCTATGCCGCCACTCCACCCGCGTCGGTCCGCTGGGCAGCGACAGAATTTCGGAATTCGCGGCGTCCATCACGCACAGATTGGCAAGTCCTGGGCGTGTCGGCAATCACTCCGTGCGGGCGCCGCTGCCTTCCTTACGCCTCGGGGTTCGGCTTCAGCCCGCAGGCGTCGAAGCTCGCGAACAGTTTGGTCTGTGCCTCGGCCGGCAGGTTCAGGTGCGGCGGGCGAACGGTGAGCCACGACTTGTCGCTCGTGTTGCGCGCCACCAGCGCCTTCAGGTTCGGGATCAAGGTGGCCCCCGCCACCGCCTTGCGGATCGCCGCCAATGTCACCTGCGCGTCGGCGCCGGCTTGGTTGTCCCAGTTGCGATAGACCTGTGCCGAGACCGAGCAGCCGATGTTGGACGCCGCGGTGATGCAGCCCGCCCCGCCCGCCGTCAGCAGGGCTCGCAGCGCGCCGTCATCGCCGCAATAGACCTCGAAGCCGTCGCGGGCGAAGTGGTCCACGTAGCCCTTGGTGTTGGCGAAGTCGCCGCTGGAGTCCTTGACGCCCTTGACCTTGCCCGGATAGGCGCGGAGCAGGCGCCCGATCAGGTCGATGCCGAACGGCACCGCCGACTGGGCCGGGAAATGGTACAGGTAGATCCGGATGTTGCCGCCGACGCGCTGGATCACCTCGCTGAAATAGGCGAACAGCCCGTCGTCGGTGGGGTTCTTGTAGTAGAACGGCGGCAGCAGCAGGGCGCCGCGGCAGCCCAGTTCCTCGGCCCGGCGGGTCAGCAGCACGGTATCGGTGATCGCCGTGGTGCCGGTACCGGGCAGCATGACGCTGGCCGGGATGCCGCGCTCCACCAGTCCCTCCAGCAGCGACAGGCGCTCGCTGATGCCCAGGCTGTTGGCCTCGCCGGTGGTGCCGAGCACGGCGAGCCCGTTGCATCCGTTGGCCAGCAGCCACTTGCAGTGTCGTGCCGTGCGATCGAGATCGACCGACAGAGTGTCGGTCATGGCGGTCAGCGCTGCTGCGTTCACGCCGCCGAACAGGGCGTCCTTCATCATGGCGATTTCTCCTTGCTGTGGGGTTTGGGGCTGTGGGGTCCGGGCGTCGCATCCCGCCGCGCGCGGGGCATGCGGCCGGGCCAGTCGACGATGTGGTGCTCCAGCGGGCCGGCCTGACGTTCGCTGACCGCGCGGCCGGCGACCGAAATGCCGGCGCGGTGCACCGTCTCCGGATCGCCCGACACCAGCGGGTGCCACCACGCCAGGTCGTGCCCTTCGGCGAGCCGGCGATAGGCGCATGAGGGCGGCAGCCAGTCGATCTCGGCGACGTCCTTCGGCGTCAGGCTGACGCAGTCCGGCACCGCGCGGCGGCGGTTGGCGTAGTCGCCGCAGCGGCAGGTGCCGAGGTCGAGCAGGCGGCAGGCGACGTTGGTGAAACTGAGCGCGCCGGTGTCCTCGTCGCGCAGCTTGTGCAGGCAGCAGCGGCCGCAGCCGTCGCACAGACTCTCCCATTCCCCGCGAGTCATCTCGTCGAGGCGTTTGGTCATCCAGAACGGAGCGGGGCGCGGCATTGTCCGGCAGGTTAGTCCAGCGGCGGCAGGACGGCTACCCGCCGGAGAAGCGGCCCATCATCTCGCGCAGAGGCTCGGCCCCGGGATTGGCACCGTCGCCCTGCAGCACGATCTGCTGGGCGGCCATCGCGTGGCCGTAATAGGCCTGGTTCCAGGCGCTGTTCTGGCTGATCAGGCTGCCGTCGAGCGAAATGCCGATGTACAGACCGCGGGAGCGCGCGAAGGCGACGACGTCGGCCCTGAGCGCGGCGGTGGTCGAGCCCGACACGCCGGCCCCCACCGTGGCGACGGAGATCCCGGCGTCGCCGCCGATCTTGAACTGGCTGTCCAGCAGGGCATGCAGCCCCTTCTCGGTCAGCACGATGAACAGGATCTCGGCGTCCTGGATGCCGATCTGCAAGCCGAAGCTGCCGCTGCCCATGCCGTAGAAGGCGGGCGGGGTCCAGCCGGACTGCAGCCGGCCGACCATGACGCATTCGCCGCCCTGGCCACCGAAAAAGAACCCGGCCTTGAACACGCGCGGGCAGATCAGCGCCCCGCGTGCCCGGCGGATCAGGCTGCGGGCGTCGCTGGACGCGTCGTCGCCAAGCATTTCCTGCACCGCCAGGGTGGCGCGGTCCACCAGCGTCTGCTGTTCGGTTTGCGCGCGCGCGGCCAGCGGCAGCAGGGCCAGCATGGCGGCGATGAGGAAGCGGATCATGGGCTGCATCTCCCGGACTGGGGGGACAGGGTGTCGGGGGAGCGAATCGGACAGCGCAGTGTGCCGCAACAGGGGCTTGTCGGGCAAGCTTCACATCGGATGCCAAGCGGCCCGGAGGCGGGAAACCGCGCCGCGACCGACACGCCGCCGTGGTGGCCAATCGGATGGCGGGCCGGCCCGCTCATCGTTTGAGCCGTTCGACGCCGCCCCCCGCATCGGACCCGCCGTTCTGCTCCATGCAGCGCTGCACCGCGGCGCGCTTGGCATCTTCTACCTTCTGCACCCAGTATTCCGGCATGCTCCCCCCGCCGGCCTCCTTGGCCAGCATATCCTTGACTACGGGATCGTTGTAGGCGGCGCGTTCGCACCGGCCGCGCGGCGTGTCGGGCGACGCATTGCCATAGGGGGAAAAGGGGTTGCTCAGGAAGTCGCCGTGGCAGCCGGCGATCGGCAGGATCAGCAGCAGCCCGGCGAGAACCAGTGAATTCTTCATGCCGCCGCCATCCAGTCCTCGATCAGCCGCCGGGCGATGCTGTCCAGGCGCGGCAGGGCGAAGCCGTGGGCCTGGGGGTCGCGGATCTGCGCGCGGGTGAACCAGCGCGCGTCCTCCAGTTCATTCGGATCGATCGTGACCTCCTCTGACAGAGCCTCGGCGTAGAATCCCAGCATGATGCTGGCCGGGAAGGGCCAGGGCTGGCTGCTATGGTAGTACACCCGTCCCACCCGCACCCCGGACTCTTCGCGCACCTCGCGTGCCACCGCTTCCTCCAGGCTTTCGCCCGGCTCGACGAAGCCAGCCAGCGTAGAATACATGGCCGTGGTGGGAAAGCGGCGGGAATGGCCGAGCAGCGCGCGGTCGCCGTGGTGCACCAGCATGATCACGGCGGGGTCGGTGCGGGGAAAATGGCTGGTGTCACAGGCCGTGCACCGCATGACGTGGCCGGCGCTCCGGGCCTCGCAGGCGCCCCCGCAGACGCCGCAGAAACGGTGCTGGCCGCGCCAGTGCATCAGCCCGCGCGCATGGGCGAGAATCGAGGCCTCCCCGCCGGGCAGCGCACCGGCCACCGCGCGCAGATCGGTGAAAGTTCCCACCCCGGCCGGCACCAGTGCCAGCGGGTCCTCGGTGGCGCTGACATCCACGGCGAAGACCGGCCGCGGGCCTTGCAAACCCAGGAACGCCCAGGGCGCGTCGCGCATCGCCACGGTCGTCTCGCCGGTCAGGAAGGCCGCCTCCGGCCTGCCCTCCGCCACCCCGCGCATCAGGTTGCGGCTGCGCCAGACCGGCACGAACAGCGTTTCCGCCCCGTCCAGCGCGGCGGCGATCCAGGCCGTGTCCTCGCGCTTCTCGGTCGCCCATTCGAGCGGGTTGCCGGTGTATATGTTGGGTCTTGCGGCGACGATCGGGTTCACGGGCCATCCTGCGGGCAGCGGCGCGCCGACCCTGCCACGCCCCCGCCGCACCGGCAACCTTGCGTCCGGCCGGCGGATGCATGATATGTGGCCCCGGGAGGTCGGCGGCGGACGAGCGCCTCGCCAACCCGGTCAGGTCCGGAAGGAAGCAGCCGCAACGAGTTTCCGCCCGGGTCGTTTGTCGGCCTCCCACCCGCAACCCCCCAGCCCCACGGGTCGGAGCCCGGCGCCGCACATGTCCGGCCTGTTTCCTGACGGCCCGCCCGCATCCGACGACCTGCCTCCGCCGCCAGCCGGCCCGGGGCTGTTCGGTGAAGCCCTGCCCGAGGCCCCGGTCCCCGCCGCGGAGGCAGCGCCTTATCGCGTGCTGGCGCGCAAATACCGGCCGACCAGCTTCAACGACATGATCGGCCAGGAGGCGATGGTGCGCACGTTGCGCAACGCCTTCGCCACCGGCCGGGTCGCCCACGCCTTTATGCTCACCGGCGTGCGCGGAGTCGGCAAGACGACGACGGCCCGCATCATCGCCCGGGCGCTCAACTGCACGGGTCCGGACGGCACCGGCGGTCCCACCGTCGATCCCTGCGGCGTCTGCCCGAACTGCACCGCCATCCTGGCCGACCGCCATCCCGACGTCACCGAACTGGACGCCGCCTCCAACAACGGCATCGACGAGGTGCGCGCCATCATCGAGGCGGTGCGGTTCCGTCCGATGCAGGCCCGCGTGCGCGTGTTCATCCTCGATGAAGTGCACATGCTGTCGAAGCCGGCCTTCAACGCCCTGTTGAAAACGCTGGAGGAGCCGCCGCCGCACGTCAAATTCATCTTCGCCACCACCGAGGTCCGCAAGGTGCCGGTGACGGTGCTGTCGCGCTGCCAGCGGTTCGATCTTCGCCGCGTCTCGGTGGCCGAGCTGGCCGCCCATTTCGCCGCCATCGCGGTCAAGGAGAGGGTAACGATCGCGCCGGAGGCGCTGACCCTGATCGCCCGCGCGGCGGACGGCTCGGTGCGCGACGGGCTGTCGCTGCTCGACCAGGCGATCGCGCAGGCCGAGCCGGGCACCCCGATCGGCGCCGAGGCGGTGGTGGAGATGCTGGGCCTGGCGGACCGGGCGATGGTGTTCGACCTGTTCGAGGCGCTGATGGCCGGCCGCCCGGCCGAGGTGCTTGCCATCACCGACCGCGCCCATGTCAACGGCGCCGATTTCGGCGTGTTGCTGGCCGATCTTCTCGACCTCGTGCACAGCCTGGCGCGGCTCAAATCGGTGCCGGCACTGCGCGATTCGGCCGAGTTGCCGGAGGCCGAGCGCAGCCGCGGCGGCGCCCTGGCCGAGCGGCTCACCATGGTGAGCCTGGGGCGGGCCTGGCAGATGCTGCTGAAGGGCATCGGCGAGGTGGAAGCGGCGCCGGACCGGCGCGCCGCCGGCGAGATGGTGCTGATCCGGTTGTGCCACGTGGCCGAGTTGCCGCCGCCGGCCGAGCTGGTGCGCCGGCTGACCGATTCGTCCGCCGCGGCAGGCCCGCCGCCGGGCGGCGCCAGGTTGCCCCCCGTTGGCGGCGGCGGCGCGCGGGCGGTGGCCAATGGCGGGACGATGCCGGAGCCGGTGGCGGATACGGCGCCGCGACTGGCCAGTTTCCCCGAGGTCGCCGCCCTGGTGGCGGAGCAGCGCGACCCCATCCTGCACGCCCATCTGGTGCATTCCGTCCATCTGGTGCGCTTCGCCCCGCCGGTCATCGAGCTGCGCCCCGAACCCACGGCGCCGCGCGACTTCGCCGCCCGGCTTGCCGCCGTGCTGGGCCAGGCGACCGGCACCCGCTGGACGATCGCGCTGTCGGCCGTCGCCGGCGAGCCGACGCTGGCCGAGCAGGGCACCGCCGCCGATACAGCGCGGCGGACCGCCGCCGCCACGCATCCGTTGGTGCGCGCCATCCTCGACGCCTTTCCGGGGGCGCGCATCGAGGCGGTGCACGATTCCCGTGCCGATGCCTACGGCCTGATCGCCGCCCCGGTGCTTGGCGGCGAGCCCGAGTCGGACGGCCCTGAATTTGCCCCCGTGGACGCCGGGTTCGCGGATGGGCCGCCAGAGGATTGGGAGACCTGACCGATGAAGAACATCGCCGGCCTGATGAAGCAGGCCGCTCAGATGCAGAAGAAGATGGAGGAAATGCAGGCCGCCCTGGAGGGCACCACCCACGAGGGCGTGGCCGGCGCCGGCATGGTCGTCCTGACGATCAACGGCAAGGGTGAGATGAAAACGGTGTCCATCGACCCCAAGCTGGCCGACCCCAACGAAATGGAGATGCTGCAGGATCTGCTGCTGGCCGCCCACGCCGACGCACGCCGCAAGATGGAGGCCGCCGCCGCGGAGGAGATGCAGAAGGTCACCGGCGGGCTGAACCTGCCCCCCGGCTTGAAGCTGCCGTTCTGAACGGCGCGCGGCGCTACGGCGGAACCGGACGCGCATGGGTGGTCCCGAAGTCGAACGGCTGATCGAACTGTTGGCCAAGCTGCCCGGCCTGGGTCCGCGCAGCGCCCGCCGGGCGGCGTTGCGCCTGCTCCAGCAGCCCGAGACCCGGATGCTGCCGCTGGCCGTCGCGCTGGCCGAGGCGGCCCGCGCGGTGCGTCCCTGCGGGCAGTGCGGCAATCTGGACAGCCGCGATCCCTGCACGATTTGCGCCGACCACAACCGCGACCACACGCTGGTCTGCGTGGTGGAGGGAGTCGGCGACCTGTGGGCGCTGGAGCGGGCGCATGTGCACCGGGGCCTGTACCATGTGCTGGGCGGCACGCTGTCGGCGCTGGCCGGCACCCGGCCGGAGGATTTGAACGTTGCCCCGCTGCTCGCGCGCCTCGCTGAAGGCGGCGTGGCCGAGGTCATTCTGGCGCTCGGTGCCACGGTCGATGGCGCCACCACGGCGCACTGGCTGACCGAACGGCTGCAACCCTTCGAGGTGACGATCAGCCGGATCGCGCATGGCATGCCGATCGGCGGCGCGCTCGATGTCCTGGACGACGGCACCCTGGCGGCGGCCCTGCGGGCACGGCGGCCGCTCTGAGGCTTCCCCGTGCCGCGGTGCAGCGCCGCCATCCGGTTATTGCGGCCCATCCGCCGCCGGCGATGCTGTAGAAACCGCGCGGCCAGGCCCGTACGCGGCCGGGCCAAGCGATGCCATGAGGGGAACTTTATGCTCGACAGCCTGCCGGCCGGGGACGTGCTGAGTCTGTTGCAGGTGTGCGGCACCGCGCGGCAGGCCTTGTACGATCGCGCCGACGCGCTGCGCCGCAGCACCATGGGCGAGCAGGTGTACCTGCGCGGCATCGTCGAATTCTCCAACATCTGCACCAACGACTGCCTCTATTGCGGCATCCGCGCCGGCAACGCCGGGGTGCGCCGCTACCGCATGACCGAAGACGAGGTGCTCGCCGTCGCCCGCCGCATGGACGACAGGCACCAGCACACCATCGTACTGCAAGCCGGCGAGTCCGCCTCGGCCGCCGGCGACCGCCGGATGGCGGAACTGATCGGCCGCATCAAGGCGGAAACGCCGCTGTCCGTCACCGTCTCGGTCGGCAACCGCCCGCGCGCGGTCTATGCGCGCTGGCGGGCCGCCGGCATGGACCGCTATCTGCTGCGTTTCGAGACCAGCGATCCGGCGCTGTTCGCCCGCCTCCATCCGGACTGCGCCCTCGCGGATCGGCTGGCCTGCCTCAACGACCTGCGCGATCTCGGCGTGCAGGTGGGCAGTGGCTTCATGATCGGGCTGCCCGGCGAAACGCTGGACACGCTGGCGCAAAATATCCTTCTTTGCCGTGCGCTCGATCTGGACATGATCGGCATCGGCCCGTTCAT